>JAPOST010000147.1 GCA_026709535.1 Rhodospirillaceae bacterium | reverse complement strand
GGTCCTCGAACGTCTGCACCTTGATGTACTGCGTGCCGCTGACCGTGAAGGCCAGAGAGCCGGCAGGTTTCCTGTAGTCCTGTCCTTCACAGGCCGTGTCCGTATAAGAGTTCACCGCCGACGCTTCCGGGAGCGGAAGAAGCGTCGCCAGCATGAAGGCGGCGAGGCCTGCTACTGCCGGCATAAGCATCAAGTTGTTTACAGAGATTTCTGATTGCGCCCTGGTCGTGCATCCGGCAACAGCAGGGGTGCAGGCTCATGGATGAGGACTGGGACCTGCTTGTGAGCTTTTTCCCGCCGGAATGGGAGGCGCTGGCGTTGGAGTCCGGTGCCTTGAAGGGATTGCGCAAGGACAAGTCGGCCGAGACTCTCTTGCGTGTTCTGTTGCTGCACCCAGGCTGCTGTCATTGGTACGGTCCGGGCTCGAGGTGCCGGACTTGGTGATCTCTCGCCGGTGGCTTTGAAGAAGTGTCTTGCGAAATCCGGGCCATGGCTTCTGTCACTGTGTCAGGCGCTGTTTGAAGGTCGGGGACCGTCTCTGGAGGGTGCGGGTTTGGCGATCCGGGTTGTTGATGCGACGACAGTGAAGGAGCCGGGAAAGACCGGCTCACTCTGGCGGATTCACTACAGCATGAGCCTTCCGTCGCTGGTGTGTGACCATTTTCTGGTGACGGAGACCGAAGGTGTGGGGATTGGCGAGTCGTTCCGGCGGTTTCCGGTTGCCGTCGGCGATTACATGATTGAAGACCGCGGCTACTCGATGGCTGCTGGCATCGCGCATGTTGTGAAGTCGGGTGGTCATGTCATGGTACGGGCAAACACGGGTTCTCTTCGTTTTCTCCAGCCAGACGGCGGCCGGTTCGACCTGCTGCAGGCCGTCTGTCGCCTGGATCGTCCAGGCTCCGTCGCCTCCTGGAATGTGACGACCGATGGAAACGGGTCTGTGGCCTCTGTCGATGGACGGATCTGTGCGATCAGGAAGTCCGACACAGCGATCGCCCAGAAAAAACTTATGCGCAAGGCGGCAAAGAACGGGAAGACCCCGAAGCCGGAATCACTCGAATTCGCCAAATACGTCATTGTCTTTACCACGTTCCCCCACTCCCGGTTCACCCCGGAAGCCGTACTCGACTGGTACCGTCTCAGGTGGCAGGTGGAACTGGTCTTCAAACGGTTCAAATCAGTCGCGCAACTCGGCCATCTGCCAAAACGTGGCGGCGAGAGCTCGAAAGCATGGCTCTACGGAAAACTGTTCACGGCCCTGCTGACCGAAAGGCTGATCACTCACGCACACACACTTTCCCCCTTGGGATACGAAATCCCGGTACGCCGGAATGACACCCGGCAGGTGGCGTGAGTTCACGTTCCTGCTCAACCAGGTCCAGAGAACGATCGAACTAGGCACCCCCCTTCCAGAACGTCCTCACCGAATGGCACATGATCGCGCGCGCCCTCTCAGAACCAAAACGGACGCGGCGCCCACAAATGGAACAGTACCACCAAAAACCTGGCCCCAACACACACATTCAAACAAGGTAACGCTTATGGGGGACCTGCCCCCCGCGAAGGAAGGGATGCCATGCCGAAGCTTTCCTTGACCGTTTGTGCCTTTCATCATGCATTCGCCTTCTGCGATGCGTTCGCATGACTCGTACCGTGAACGGCGCCAAGGTATAGCCCGGGGCGCGTGCGCAGACGACTTGCCGTGACCCTTGCCGGTGGTGAGGCCAAACCGGCGGGGCCGGCCCTGAAACGTCTTCCGCGACAACCCACGAGCTTCGCAGAAGCGCGCCTGCGAGCCATCTCAGCGCTCGAAATCCGCCATCAGGGCACGCCATGCCGCCCCGCCGCCAAACTCCCGGACAGCGCGTCAATCGCCAGCACCGAAACATCGTACGCCATGAAAAAATCCTCCCACCAAGGTCAACTGATCAGAAAACCGCGCAAGGGCAGGACAGAGCAAGGCAAATACAAACCGCCGGGCTTTAAACGCTTACGGCCGAGGCGTCGTGTCCTTGATCGTGGCCGTCTTCACGCCCTTGAATTTCCATTTGGAATTCGGGACGGTGCGCCAGTAGCTTGCATTCCACCTTTGAGAAACCCAGACCTCAACTTTCCGCATCCGGATCTTGAATGTCTCGTCGCTCTCCACGGCGTCGTCCTCGAAGGTCTTCACCGAGATCGTCACCGGACTTCCGGTCCAGGCCCAGACGTTGTGCTTCCACGAATGCGCCGTCTCATAGTCCGTTCCCTCAACCGCCGTGCCACCGTCCGTGTCATACCACAGGCGGATGCGGTCGGACGCGCTGTTGTCCGATTTCGGAGTCACCGTGATCTGGAACTTCGCCGTCTCGCCTTCCTTGACGGTCACGTTCCCGGCATGAACCGGTGACGCCATCATGGCGAGGCCGAGCGCTGCGGTCAGCGCCGTCGCAAGCGATCCCGGCCGCGGGGCCGGGCGGGACGGGAATTGACGGATGGTTTTGTTAAAGGACATGGGCGGGGCCTCCTGTACTTCATTGAGAGGCCCCATTGAGAGGCCCCATTGAGAGATTGCCATCAAGCCTAGACCAAAGACACAACACAGTCAATCGCCGCGGCAGCTACGAACACTTGATGAACAAAAGAAAATATGGCATATTTTAGCCTGCACTTGGTCTTAGCCATACACGGCCCCCTCGCTGCACCGCCGTCGATGTGAAATAAGGAAGTGTCATATGTCCCAAGTTGGCCTCAGGTCTGCCGAAACGGGCGATGTGAATCGTCAAAAAGCGCTCGATTCCGCCCTCAGTCAGATCGAACGAGCCTTCGGCAAGGGCTCAATCATGAAAATGGGTGAGACCAATCGCAAGGTGGATGTGGAGGTGGTGTCCTCCGGGTCGCTGGCACTGGATATCGCCTTGGGTATCGGTGGATTGCCGAAAGGTCGGATTGTCGAAATCTACGGGCCGGAAAGTTCCGGCAAAACAACGCTGGCGCTGCATCTGATCGCCGAGGCACAAAAGACCGGCGGCACCTGCGCTTTCGTTGATGCCGAGCACGCACTTGATCCCACTTATGCGGAGAAACTGGGCGTAGAACTGGACGAACTTTTGATTTCGCAGCCGGATGCCGGTGAGCAGGCGCTGGAAATAGCTGATACGCTGGTCCGCTCAGGCGCCGTTGATGTGCTGGTAGTGGACTCCGTTGCCGCATTGGTGCCACGGGCAGAACTTGAGGGCGAAATGGGCGACACCCATGTCGGTCTGCAGGCGCGCCTGATGAGTCAGGCGCTGCGCAAGCTGACCAGTTCAATATCCCGCTCTAATTGTCTGGTTGTTTTCATCAATCAGATACGCATGAAGATTGGGGTGATGTTTGGAAGTCCTGAGACCACAACTGGGGGCAACGCCCTGAAATTCTACTCTTCAGTGCGGCTGGACATTCGCAGGATCGGACAGATTAAGGATCGTGATCAAGTCGTTGGCAACCAGACCAAAGTCAAGGTGGTCAAGAACAAGATGGCACCACCTTTCCGGGTTGTGGAATTCGACATCATGTATGGTGAAGGCATCTCGAAGACCGGTGAACTGATCGACATGGGCGTCGTGGCCGGAATCGTCGAAAAATCAGGCTCTTGGTTTTCGTTTGGCAGCCAGCGCATTGGGCAGGGCCGCGAGAACGCCAAGGGATTCTTGCGCGACAATCCGGATATCGCGGACGATATCAAGAACAAAATCCTGGAAAGCGCGGGTTTTTTGTCCTCGAAGTTAGAAATCAATGCTGCCACCGATGAAAAATCGGATGAAACGCTGAACAAATGACGATCGCTGCGGTCCAGCGCTCGGAACGACGCAGTCTGCCGGGAGACGGCCTTCAGTATTTTGCCGCCGAAAGGGCGGCTGCAACGTCCGCCCGAATTGCCAGCACTGTCGAACAGTCGACAGCGTCGCACCGCCTTTTCCTGCCGAACCACTCGGAAGCCGAGTAATCATGATGGTCGCCTGCGGATCAGGTAACGGTGTTGCCCTTCGAAGACAAGTGTATTGTCTTGATTGTGGATGGTCGCGCGCATCGTGATTACGCCTGTGCTTTTCTGCGGTTCCAGATCGACAATCTCGAGTTCCGGATAGAGCGTATCCTCTCGGTAGACCGGTGCCAGGAACTTACCTTCCACGTCCAGCATAGCTATGAGCGAGTCGGGCACCTCTGAGGGAAAGATTCCGGCCCCGGCGCAACTCTGGATCATGACCTGCATGCCATGGGCTAGCAGGTCCCGGTGTCCCCGCTTGCGGCAGTAATTGACGTCATAGTGGATTGGGTCATTGTCGCCGGAAGCCGACTGAAACATTGCGAACAGCCCCCCGGTCTGGGTTCGGGACGGGATCGTATATATCTCGCCAATACTGAAATCCTCGAACCACCGGGACGGCCTTGCAGCTTGAGTTTTCCTTATCATGCGCCGCTCCGTCTGCGTGTCATGCGGCGATTGGGCGAACTGCCAAAAGACAGTTCGCCTTTTTCTGCCGCGAACTCAGCCATAGGTTATCAACATGTCCACAGGTAACGATATCCGCTCGACATTTGTCGACTTTTTTGAGCGCCACGGTCACACGCATGTTGCGTCGAGCCCTTTGGTGCCGCGCAATGATCCGACGCTGATGTTTGTCAACGCTGGAATGGTGCAGTTCAAAAACGTCTTGACTGGTGTCGAGAAGCGTGATCACAGCCGAGTCGTGACGTCGCAGAAATGCGTACGCGCCGGCGGCAAGCACAATGACCTTGAAAATGTTGGCTACACTGCCCGGCATCACACCTTTTTCGAGATGCTGGGTAATTTTTCGTTTGGCGACTACTTCAAGGATGTCGCAATCGAACTGGCCTGGACCCTCATCACCAAAGACTTCGACCTGCCTGCTGACCGCCTGATTGCTACTGTCTATGCCGACGACGACGAGGCCTTCGAACTGTGGCGCAAGATTGCCGGCTTGCCGGAAAGCCGCGTCATCCGCATTGGTACATCGGACAATTTCTGGTCTATGGGCAATACCGGTCCGTGCGGACCCTGTTCGGAAATATTTTATGACCATGGCGACCATGTGCCCGGCGGCCCGCCCGGCAGTCCGAACGATGATGGCGACCGGTTCGTTGAGGTCTGGAACCTTGTCTTCATGCAGTTTGAGCAATTCGAGGATGGCGCCCGCGAGACGTTGCCGAAGCCATCCATCGACACGGGCATGGGCCTGGAGCGTCTGACAGCGATCATGCAGGGTCAGCATGACAATTACGATACTGATCTGATCCGACCGATCATTGATGCCGCCGCCGGAGCCACCGGGGGCGATCCTGCAGAGGATCAGCGAGCCAGCTACAAGGCCATCGCTGATCACCTCCGGTCATCCGCGTTTCTTATTGCGGATGGCGTCCTGCCGTCTAATGAAGGCCGTGGCTATGTTTTGCGACGTATCATGCGCCGCGCCATGCGCCATGCCCACATGATCGGCGCCCGAGATCCATTGATGCATACGCTGGTGCCCGTGCTGAACGGCATTATGGGACAAGCCTTTCCTGAACTGATTCGTGCCGAGGCGCTGGTGACTGAAACACTGAAACTGGAAGAGACCAGATTTCGTCAAACGCTGGACCGCGGTCTTCGTCTTCTCGCTGACGAGACGGACAAGCTGGGCGATGGTGAAACACTGGCCGGCGATATCGCCTTCCGTCTTTACGACACCTACGGGTTTCCGCTGGACCTGACCCAAGACGTGTTGCGCGGCCAAGGTCGCGATGTCGATCTGGCTGGTTTTAACACCGCCATGGAAAGGCAGCGAGCGGAAGCACGAAAGGCGTGGGCTGGGTCCGGCGACCAATCCGAAGATAAAATCTGGCTTGTTCTTCGCGATGCCCATGGCGCGACTGAATTCCTGGGGTACGATAGCGAAGTGGCTGAAGGCGAGGTGCTAGCGCTGGTCCGGGATGGCAAGCAAGTCAAGGCCGCAGATGCTGGTGCCGAGGTCTCCGTTATCATGAACCAAACACCTTTCTATGCCGAGTCCGGAGGTCAGATAGGCGATGCAGGATTTCTGACAAACGAAACCGGCACCATGAATGTCTCTGATACACTCAAACGCGCTGAAGGCCTGCATGTCCATGTTGGCAATATCCGTGCCGGCAAGATTGCCACGGGAGACACGGTGCGACTGGTCGTGGATCATGATCGTCGTTCGCGCTTGCGCGCCAACCATTCTGCTACCCATCTGGCGCACGAAGCCCTGCGCAGGATGCTGGGCGATCATGTTACCCAAAAAGGATCGCTGGTCAGTCCCGACCGCATGCGCTTCGATTTCAGTCATCCCAAGGCGCTGACGCTGGAGGAAATCGCGGCAATCGAAAGTGATGTTAACAGCCGTATTCGCGCCAACGGTGCCGTCTTGACCCGCCTGATGACGCCCACCGCCGCCGTGGAAGCCGGCGCGCTAGCCCTGTTCGGCGAGAAATATGGCGATGAAGTCCGCGTGGTCTCGATGGGACCATTGATCGGTGATGAAGCCGACGGCTTCTATTCCACCGAATTATGCGGCGGCACTCATGTGCAACGGACTGGTGACATCGGTCTGTTCCGCATCGTTGGAGAAAGCGCGGTGGCCGCTGGCGTCCGCCGCATTGAAGTTGTTACTGGTGAGGCGGCCGAATGCCTGGCACGCTCCGAAGCGCACTCTCTAGCCAAGGCCGCTGCCGTCTTGAATACCAGTATTGCCGACTTGCCGGATCGTGTAGCGGCCCTGCTGGCAGAACGCAAGAAACTGGAGAAAGAACTGGCTGGAGCACGCCGCGCATTGGTGATGGCCGACGGGCCTGGCGATTGCCCGAAAATCCGGAATGTCAACGGCTTCACCTTCGCACCGCGTACCCTTTCCGGGGCCTTGCCAAAAGATCTGAAGCCGATGGCTGACGATTTGAAGAAGCAGATCGGCTCGGGTGTCGTGGCTCTGGTAACGGGGGATAGCGGCAAGGCTTCCATCGTTGTCGGTGTCACTGACGACCTGATCGACCGGATTAGCGCCGTAGATTTGGTGCGAGTCGGTTCGGAAGTGTTGGGCGGCAGGGGCGGCGGCGGCCAGCCTGAAATGGCACAGGCTGGAGGTCCGAACACGGAGGCTGCCGACGCGGCGTTGGCGGCCATTGAAGAAGCGCTAAAGGCCGCTTGATCTTGGCAGATCATTACCTTGGGGAAAGATAGCGGTGGCCTGGGGCGCGGCAAGGCGACCCTGCTCCTTTTGGCGTTCGCCTCACGCGAGTGGAATTCCTACAGTTGCACCATACAATACTACTGAAGCCAAATGAACTTCAGGATGCGCCAAGTAGCGTTTTCAGCGATGCGCAGGATGATTGATGACCCTTGGATAGCAGCTGTCGCACAGGCGACGGGGCAAGACCTGTTTGTCCGCTGCGCTTTGCGCCCAGCGCCGAGGACGTGTCCTGCACATCCGCAAGCTCGCGCCGAATTGCCTGACGGGGCGGCTCTTGTGGGTGTTTCGTCCCGGCATCCCCTGGCGAGATCTGCCGGGGACCTGCACGACCCGCTATAACCGCTTCAATCACGTGCTCAAAAGGGGGAGTCTGGATTGATGCATCGGCGTTTCCCGAGGTGGACTGTCGCTCCACTTCGCCTGGCCCACGACAGGCCGCTCATCGGAACTTTGCTTGATGATCGCCTTCCGCCCGACGGCGTCGTGCGCGACGACAAGGCTTGTAACGCGGAAGGGATCAGAGAGCGAGGCCCATCATCCCTAACCTACGCACTGCCAAGACACTCCATGCTTTCAGCCGCGCGCTCTAACGCATGCGCACCTGAGGTGCTCGTTTCTTCAACAAACTCAAAAAGTTCCGACCCATCAAACACGCTACGAAAAACTTGCTGTTTCGCTGGAGCACGAAGCCCCAAGACCGCGTCGAGGCGCGGAAGAGAGGCAACAAGAAGCTTCAGGAAATGGCATCAAATGAATGAAGCAAACCACTAGGCAGTTCCACGGCGCGATAAGCGTCAATATGTGGCTGAATGACTGCCAGTAGCGCTGCGAAATTTTTGACTAAAGGATCACGGAATGCGTCTTTGACCGACAGTTCTCGCAGCATGTCCGGCTTTACAGCCTCTGGCCAACCCTTCCTGTACGTGGATCACCCTTGTCTTTCAGGAGCTAGCGCTAGATTTCGATTCAATCGCGATCATACCAGCCCATGTCTTATCCGCACACTATCGCCGACCTGCCTGATTCCTTGCCGGTTTTCCCGCTGCAAGGAGCGTTGCTGCTGCCGCGGGCGCGGTTGCCGCTAAATATTTTCGAGCCGCGTTACATGGCAATGGTCGACGATGCCCTGGCCGCCTCTCGTACCATTGGCATGATCCAACCCAAGGTGCCGGAGCAGACCGTGCCGTCTGACAATCCTGATCTTCACGACCTGGGCTGCGCTGGCCGAATAACATCGTTTGAAGAGACAACTGACGGCCGCTACCTGATTTCGCTGACTGGCCTGTGCCGATTTGGTATCCGCGAAGAACTCGCCTTGAAGAATGGCTACCGGCGCGTGGCCGCGGACTACGCACCTTGGTCCGCGGACTTTGACCGGGAAGATCGGGAGGCCATCAATCGGGAACAATTGACCGGCGCCCTGAAAAACTATCTCTCGGCCCGGCAATTGGGCGCTGACTGGGATGCTATCGACCGCACACCAACGGGCGATCTTATTTCGATTGTCGCCATGATCTGCCCGTTCTCTGCGATGGAGAAACAGGCGCTGTTGCGGACTCGTGCCTTGACCGATCGGGCCGAACTGATCATTTCCATGTTGTTGATAAACAGTGCCGGAACCGCAGGGACCGAGACGGTCAACTAGCGTGGCTGACACCTCGGGAGACAACAAGGATGAAAGACACGAACGCTGGCGACAGTCCAAAAGTTGATCCCAAATTGCTTGAAATCCTTGCTTGCCCGGTGAGTCGCCAGCCCTTGAAATATGATGTGAAAGCCCAAGAACTGATTTCCGAGGCTGCCGGCCTGGCATATCCGATCCGGGATGGTATCCCGATCCTGCTTCAGGACGAAGCGCGCCCCCTGTCCGTCAACGAATGACGGGTGACAAGACGACCTTTGGTACCCAGGTCTGGCCAACCGAGATCAAACTGGACCGGGAAGAAAAAACCCTGACCGTCAGTTTCGAAAGCGGGGAGGTTTTTACTTATCCTGCAGAGTTTCTACGTGTCGAAAGCCCCTCTGCGGAAGTCCGAGGTCATGGCAACGACGAAAAGAAGATCGTTCCCGGACGCCGCCATGTAGGTATCACGAATGTCGAGGCGATAGGTAACTATGCCATTCGCATTGAGTTCGACGATACGCATGATACGGGAATATATAGCTGGACCTACCTGCACGATCTGGGCCGGAACCAACAAGCGATCTGGCGCAGGTATATGACGGCCCTTGAGGCACAGGGCCTGAGCCGGGATCCCTAGAGCGTATCGGTTTTGGACGGAAGCGTATCGTGCGTTCTGGATGTCGTTGCGGCATTGGTTGGGCTGGATGGTGTCGATGAGTTGTCCGCGGTGTTGCGCGACGTCTTCGGGGGTGCGTTTCCGGGCGTCGCGCATCCCGTGCCTGATCTTTGCGAAGGCTTCTTCGATGGGGTTGCGGTCGGGCGAGCAGGGCCGCAGGAACCAGAGCTTTGCGCCGGTGCCGCGGATCGCCTGGCGGGCCGGTCTTCCCTTATGGCTTCCGAGGTTGTCGAGGACGACGATGTCGCCTGACCTCAGGGTGGAGACGAGGAACGGTTCGCCCCACCGAGCATTGATCGGCCTTCGAAGACGCAGGGGGGCTGTGAGCCCGTCCGAGCGCAGCGGGGCCCCTGTCGGCCTTGATCCAGGTCTCGTCGACGAACACCAGCCCCTCGCGCCTGAGAAACCGCCAGATCGTGTCGCGGCATGCCGCAATCCCTTGTACCGCCCGCAGATCCTGAAGCCGATCTCAACCTGCCATGCACTCTTGTTGCCCATCAACTTCCTGGAAGCAGTCCCGGCGGTACGACCCATTGAATGATCATGTCTAAAGTGCCTCTCCGCGCAGGAGCCGTGGCAGAGTGCCGACAGTTCCCATGGCATGCCGCATGAAGAAGCGCTTGATACCCGGCATCCTGTTGACGGCGGCCATCCCCAGATTCCTTGATATCTTCACAGGCCCGATATCGTTCGAGAACAATCGGTTAAGACCATCGGTCACCGCCATTAGTCCGACATTGTCGGGCCGTCGCCATCGTTCGTAGCGCCGAAGCGTCGTCTGGCGGCCGTAATCCAGACCGAGGCGGCGGTCATCGACGACCACTTCTGCCAGAGCTGCGGCGTCACGCAGGCCCAGATTTAAACCCTGGCCTGCGATAGGATGAATGGTATGAGCCGCATCACCAGCCAAGGCAAGCCGCTGGTCGACGTAACGCTCGGCGTGCAGCAACCGCAGTGGATAGCACCAGCGATCTCCCTTGATGCGGATGGTGCCATACCACTCACCGAAGCGCCGTTGTATCTCGGCGCTGAAATCGTCGTCAGACAACGCCATTAAATCCGACGCGTGACGATTACGTTCCGTCCAGACAATGGATGATCTGTGCTCCCTCTCCGACCCGGTGGTCATAGGAAGCACGGCAAAAGGACCGTTTGGCAGAAATCGCTCGTGCGCTACGCCATCGTGCGGTAGCTCGTGAGTTATCGTGCACACGATCCCGACCTGCGGATAACGCCACTGGATGACCGGAATACGCGCTTGAGCCCGCAGAAAAGACTCGGCTCCATCGGCAGCCAGGATAACCGGTGCCGCGGCTGTTCTGCCGTCTGCCAGCATCACGGAAGCACCACGCTCATCGGCAGCATATCCGGTAACCTGCGCTGGCGAAAGCACCGTAGCCCTGTCGGTATTGCACAGCATGGCAGCCAAGCCCTTTCGCACGACTGCGTTTTCGACAATCCAGCCGAACGGCGCGCCTTCCAGTTGCTGCCCCAAGTCCTCGTGCGTGTAGTGCAGGAACAGCGACGAGTCACCGTCCGAAACGCGAATATCGAGAATAGGCTGTGCCGCATGATCCACATAGTCCCACAGACCAATCCTGCGAAGCATGCGCTGTGACGCAAGGGCGATGGCAGAGGCCCGGCCATCAGAGGAGGCTGCAGCAAGATCGGTAGTTGAAGTTCGGTCAATCAGGGCGATCTGGAGCCCGGCCTGCGCCAGCGACAGAGCCAAGGCACCGCCAACGAGGCCGCTGCCGACGATCACGGCATCGACCGAGTGGTGTGCATGGGAGGATCGTGTTACTGCCATTTTCGACCATTTGGAACCGAGCGCCTGAACGGTCCAAGGGCGAATCGTCCCGACAATTATGCCTAATAAATAAACAAAAACTTAATTTGCCGATATTTTTGGCAACCAATGCCTTTCTCGATTGGAGAGTGCTGGAGTTAATTTCTCTTAACCTTTTGATATAAATCAGAAAAATAGCAAGAAACCTATAGTGGCATCATTATTGCTACCATTGATTGTTCGTGCTGCTGCTGTGATTTCGTGGCGGCGGCCAAACAGCAAGGGGAATCGTTGTGAAACTGGTCATGGCGATCATCAAGCCCTTCAAACTGAATGAAGTACACGAAGCCCTGATCGCCATTGGCGTGACCGGGATGACCGTGTCAGATGTGAAGGGATTCCGACGGCAAAGGGGTCATACAGAAATCTATCGTGGGGCCGAATACGTCGCCAGCTTTCTGCCCAAGGTCAAGATCGAGGCCGTCGTTGACGACAGTCTCGCCGACCGGACGGTGGAAACCATCATCGAAACCGCACAGACTGGCAGCATTGGGGAAGGCAAGGTCTTTGTCATCGATGTGCAGTCGGCTGTCCGCATTCGTACCGGTGAGTCCGGCGCGGACGCGCTTTAACCCATTGGGGGGATTTAATGTTTTTGTTCAATCCAAATGTCCGTTGGCGTCGGAGTGTGCTGGCGCTTGGCATGCTGGCGCCCATGGTGGCGATGGCGACGCCTGCTACCGCGGCAGTGTCAACCGAAACTCAGTATATCTTCAATACCTTCTCGTTCCTCATCCACGGCGTCCTGGTCATGTTCATGGCCGCCGGTTTCGCGATGCTGGAATCCGGTTTGGTAAGGAAGAAGAATACGGCGGTGATCTGCCTGAAGAACATCGCGCTGTATTCGATCGCAGGCCTGATGTTCTACATAATCGGCTACACTGTCCTGTATCCAGGCGATTGGATTATCGACGGCATTTTCGGCGAACTTTCGCTGTTCTATGATCCGGCGCCGAAGGAACTGGCGCTCATGAGCCTTAGCGCCGCTGATCAAGTGGACGCAACAAAGGTCGCTGCCGCTCTGAACGAAGTTTTGAAAGACGATTACTCGAAACCATCAGACTGGTTCTTCCAGATGGTATTTGTAGCGACCGCCGCGTCCATCGTGTCCGGCACAGTGGCTGAGCGAATAAAGATCTGGCCATTCTTGATATTTGTGGTTGTTCTGGCAGCGTTGATCTATCCGATCCAGGCTTCTTGGGTATGGGGTGGAGGCTGGCTGGACAAAATGGGATTCAGCGACTACGCAGGCTCTACCCTAGTGCATTCAACCGGCGGCTGGGCGGCGCTCGCTGGCGCTATCCTGTTGGGTAGTCGGAAAGGAAAATACAGTACTACCGGTCAGGTGCAGCCGATGCCAGGCGCAAACCTGCCGCTCGCCACGCTGGGCACGTTCATTCTTTGGTTCGGCTGGTTCGGTTTCAATGGCGGTTCGGCGCTGGCGCTGGGCAGCGCAGCCAAGGTGGCTGAAATCTCTATTGTTTATGCCAACACCAACATAGCGGCAGCGGCTGGGGTGGTTATCGCCTTGCTATTGACCCAAATGCGCTATGGCAAGATCGACCTGACCATGGCGTTGAACGGTGCGATCGGCGGCTTGGTGGCCATTACGGCTGGACCGGACGTGGACGCTCATTGGAAGGCTATAGTCATTGGCGGTATCGGCGGGGCGCTGGTTGTCTTCGCCATTCCAATGTTCGATAAGCTCCGGGTCGACGACGTGGTCGGCGCTTTGTCGGCCCACCTAGTTGCCGGGATCTGGGGTACGCTGGCTGTCGGTATCTTTGGCAGCGGAGATATCGGCGTGCAGTTGATCGGTGTTGTGGCCATTGGTGCCTTCGTCTTCATTGCCAGTTTCGCTGTGTGGTTCATTCTGAAGTCTACCGTCGGCATTCGGGTTGACGAAGAATCGGAATTGAACGGCCTTGATATTGCCGAGGTCGGCATGGAGGCCTACCCGGAGTTTGGCCAGTCTTCGTGATCTAGGTCGGGCTTCTCTCCAATCGGACGGCGCCCTTCCCTGTCGGGAGGGGCGCCGATCAATTCTTTGGGGATTATAACTTTGAGCCTCTTTGAAACCCGCGTATCTGTGCGGGATTTTCGCCTGCATCAGGGGG
>JAPOST010000017.1 GCA_026709535.1 Rhodospirillaceae bacterium | reverse complement strand
TAACCTCAAAATGACTCATGCGTCAGACCCTGACGGCACCCGCGACGTCAGGAACCAACCACTTGGGCGAATTCCTGAGCACAATTGAAGAAACTGCAAACACAAAGACCACCGTGAAATTGACAAAGGCTGCTCCAATATGGCGATTTTGCGGCACGCGCTGCTGTGGTCGCACCTTGATCCAACAGGGTTTGCGCCGGGAATATCGGCGATCAGCATTGTCTGATTACCAGGTAGACCATAGTTGCAGTACTGCTTGGAGCATGAATACACAGGGAAAAGGCATCCTTGGCCCGGATTGAGCGGACCATCGTCCTGGTCGGCCTGATGGGCGTCGGCAAATCGGCTGTAGGTCGCCGTCTGGCCAAACAGCTTGATTTGCCGTTCGTCGACGCCGACGCTGAAATCGAGGCGGCCGCCGGCAGCAGCATCAGCGATTTTTTTGAGCAGCATGGCGAGGCCGCTTTCCGAGATGGCGAGCGCAAGGTGATCGCCCGCTTGCTGGATGGCAAACCGCATGTTCTGGCAACTGGCGGCGGCGCCTTCATGGGCCCGGAAACGCGTCTTCTGATAAAGTTGCGCGGCATCTCGATCTGGTTGAACGCCGATCTGGATACGCTGGTGGAACGGGTGAGCCGACGCAATGACCGCCCCTTGCTGAAAGATGGCAATGCGCGGCAAATCCTGTCCGACTTGATGGCGGTCCGGAATCCGATCTATGCTGAATCCGATATCGTCGTGGAAAGCGTCAACCTGCCCCTCGGTGAAATGACGGTTCGGGTAACGGAAGCCCTTTGCAACTGGATCGCCGCGTGTCCCGAGCGCGCGCGCCGGCCGCGGGTCTGAAGATGCTGGCTCAAGGCTCACCTGATGCCGAAGCGCCCGCTGTAATAAGCGTTTCTCTGGGCGATCGCAGCTACGACATCCAGATCCGGCCCGGCCTCCGTTATCGGTTCGCCGACGCCATTGCCCCCATCTTGACCCGGCCGCGGGTGATCGTCGTGACCGACGAGACCGTTGCTGGCCACTATTTGGCAATGCTGGAGCACCAACTGCGCGCCGTCGGCGTAGCTGTCGATTCCGTCGTGTTGCCGCCGGGAGAAGAGACCAAGTCATTCGGGCATCTGGAGACTCTGACGGCGCGATGTCTCGATCTGGGGCTGGAGCGGCGCGATACCCTTGTGGCGCTTGGGGGCGGTGTGATCGGCGACCTGACAGGCTTTGCAGCGGCCGTTCTGTTGCGCGGTGTAGCATTCATACAGATACCGACGACGCTGCTGGCACAAGTCGACTCATCCGTCGGCGGCAAGACGGCCATCGACGTGCCGGCCGGCAAGAACCTGATCGGCGCATTTCACCAGCCGGCCAGGGTTCTGATCGACCCGGAGACGCTGAATACGTTGGATCGCCGTCAGCGACTGGCCGGTTACGCCGAAGTGGTCAAATACGGACTCATCCGCGATCGCGACTTTTTTGAATGGCTGGAGATCAATGGCAAGAGCGTCGTTGACGGAGACCGTGCTGCAGCTACCAAGGCGATCAGGACTGCCTGCGCCGCCAAGGCCGAAGTTGTCGCTCGTGACGAACGGGACGCCGGTGAGCGCGCGCTGCTGAACCTGGGTCACACCTTTGCACACGCTCTGGAAACGGCTGCGGGTTATCATGACCGGCTTCTTCATGGCGAAGCGGTCGCGATGGGCATGGTGATGGCGTTCGACGTCTCGGCGACCATGGCCTGGTCAACGGGACAGGACGCCCAGCGGGTACGCGCCCATCTTGAGAGCGTGGGGCTGGTGACCGATCCCCGGTCGATCCCCGGCCTGACGCTGACGGCCGACACGATGATGGCGCTGATGCGTAACGACAAGAAAGTCGTCGACGACAGGATCAACTTCATCATGGTTCGTGGAATCGGCGATGCCTTTCGAACTGCCGATGTCGAAGACGGCGCCTTGAAGTCCTATCTAAGAAGTATCCTGAACTGACGGCCCGCATCGGTTGGGGCCAGGTCAACTTAGTTGCCATCCATGGAAATCTTTCTCGATATTCTTCCCATCTTCGTGTTGCTGACGATGTCGGCTTTCTTTTCGGGGTCGGAGACGGCGATGACGGCGGCATCGCAGCCGCGAATGCTGGAACTCGAACGCCAGGAAGTGCGCGCCGCCGGGATCGTCAACCAGTTGCGCGCTCGGACGGATCGGCTGATTGGCGCCATCCTGTTCGGCAACAACCTGATCAACATTCTGGCCTCGGCCCTGGCCACGAGCCTGTTCATTGGCTGGTTCGGCAGCGGCGGCGTGTTCTACGCTACCGTCGCCATGACCCTGCTGGTTCTGATCTTTGCAGAGGTCATGCCGAAGGCCTACGCCATCAACAATGCCGACAGCACAGCTTTGCGCATCGCGCCGGTCCTGCGGGTAGTCGTTTTTCTGCTGGCGCCGATCACCCACACCGTCCAGGTGGTGGTCGAAGCAACACTGAGAGTTTTCGGCGTCCGGTTCGACCGGAGGCTGGACAGCGAAACCAAGGAAAAAGAAGAAGAACTGCGTGGCGTGATCCGGATGCACTCGGCTTCGGCTGTGGATCCGGAAATGGCCGCCGAGCGAGAGATGTTGTCGAGCATTCTTGACCTTGGCGACCTGGAAGTTGAAGAAATCATGACCCATCGTTCGAACGTGGCGATGATTGACGCCGGCAAGCCTGCGCCGCAAGTCGTCAAGGAGGTGCTCGCCAGCCCTCATACCCGCCTTCCCGTCTTCAGGGGCGATCCCGACAACATCATCGGCGTCCTGCACGCCAAGGATCTGCTGCGGGCGGTACAGCGCGCCGGGGGCAATGTCGAAACGCTGAACATCAGGAAGGTGGCCAGCGAACCCTGGTTCATTCCGGAGACCACGATCGTTCTGGATCAACTGCGCGCATTTCGGGAACGCCGTGAGCATTTCGCGACGGTGGTAGACGAGTATGGCGCCCTGATGGGCATCGTGACCCTGGAGGACATCCTGGAAGAGATTGTCGGCGATATTGCGGACGAGCATGACCACGCTGTCGCAGGGGTGCGCGCTGGACGAGACGGCTCTCTGGTCGTCGACGGTAACGTCACGATCCGGGATCTCAACCGCGAATACGGCTGGGAATTGCCCGACGAAGATGCCGCTACCATTGCGGGTCTGGTGATGCATGAGGCGCAGCGTATTCCGGAGGTCCGGCAGGTATTTGCCTTCCATGGTTTCCGGTTTGAAATCCTGCGTCGCAAAGGATATCGCATCACGTCGATTCGGGTGTCGTCCCTGGAAGATCAGGGCGACTAGCCAGCAGACTGACTCCAGATCGCGACAACCTGGCCGGTGGCCTGACTGACGCACCCGATACACGTCCAGTCTGTTCCGACGCCGATATCGAGGCTGACATGCCGCTTGCCACCCCTGTGGATCGTGAATTGCTACACACCCGTGCCATCACCATGCGCGGCTATATCCGGGAAGACGGCCTGTGGGACATCGAAGGCCATCTCACCGACAACAAGTCGTACGCTTTCGATACGGAGGCTCGCGGCCGCGTGGAACCGGACATGCCGGTCCACGAAATGCGGGTGCGTTTGACCGTGGACGACAACCTGGTGATCCAGGCATGCGAGGCATCGACCGATCATCATCCGTACCCTGTGTGCCCCAGCATCACGCCGGCCTTTTCTCGTCTCGCAGGGATCCGGATCGGCGTCGGCTGGATGCGCGAGGTGCGCCGGGTCGTCGGCGGCCGCAAGGGCTGTACCCATATCGTGGAAATGCTTGCTCAAATGGGGACCGTCGCCTATCAGACCCATGTTGCCAAGAGCCGATTCAAAGGCGAATCCAGGTCCGATCCCGACAAGCCGGGACCCAGGCCTCTTGTCATAGACACGTGTCATGCCATGGCCAGCGACGGACCGCTGATCAAGGCGCGTTTTCCGGAATACTATACCGGCGACTGATCCCGACAACATTTCTGTTGTCCGGTTTTCATGCCCCGCCCTGCTCCACACACGGGCCGAGTTGCGCTCCATGAGCGTGTTGCATCCGCGAAGAGGACCATTGACCAGGAAATCGGAGAATTGACTGAAAGGTTCGCGCGCGCCTTGAGCGTGGCCGGATTGTCTAGATCGGTGCCAGATCCAGCAAATCCTCTCCCAGCCGGGTGACGCTGATCAAGACCAAAACTCCGAAAAAGATGATCACCATACCCGAGATGCGATTGATCAGCTGCATACGTGATTCGTTAAGCCGCGTACGAAAAAGGCTGGTCAGGGTAGAGAGGGTGAGCCACCACATGGTCGAACCGGCGAGGACGCCCAGGACAAGGGTCCATGCCCGGGGCAGGTCGCCTTCCGGCACGATGGCGCCCAACGCCGGAAACACGACCACCAGACTGGCGATCGTGGCCGGGTTCGTAATGGTGAGGGTGAAGGTGCTGGCAAAGTCGCCCAGGCTGAGACCCACTGTCGTTCTCGGGCTCGCCTGGACCCTTACCTGCCTGATCAGCGTAAGCGCCCCGATCAGGAGCAGGAGTATTCCGCCACCCAACCGCAGCCATTGCTCGACCTGAGTGAGAAACGTGGCGACAAAGGTTATGCTGAAAGCGGCAATCGCGCCAAAGATCGTGTCCGCGACGGCTGCCCCGCCCCCGGCGATCATGCCTGCGACGATTCCCTTGGCCAGCGTTCGCTGCGCCACCAGAATTCCGACAGGTCCGACGGGCGCGGCGATCACGAAGCCGGCGATGACGCCCTTGGCGAGGAGTACGAAATCCACGGGGACCGACGCTCTACCGGCACCCGGCAGGTTGCCCTGCCCGCATGGGCAGAGCTGCGAAGCGTTCAGCAGGATTCGCGATTTCCTGCTGAGCCGGGATCAAGGCCAGCGAATCCTCGTTCAAATCCCGGGTTGCCACGAAGACGCCGTAAATCGAACTGGCGGCTTGCTCCACCGCCGCCCGTGCATCCTGCAAATTCAGGTAAGCGCCCAGAAACAGGGCGGCGAAAGCATCGCCCGCCCCGAAGGACGGAATGTCGACCATTGGCGTCGTCACCCGCCAGATCTCCTCGCGGGTCAATAGCAGAACGCTGATGCCGTCCTCGTGGCGCACGCCAGTGACGATCACCATTTCTGGCCCAGACTTCAGGAGGGACGCCGCAGCACGCGCCGCCGTATCGATATCCCGGACTGCCTGATCGGACAAACAGGCCAGTTCAAAGACGTTAGGGATCACGATGTCTGCGCGCTTCAAGGCCTCTTCGCGAAAAAACTCGGCAATCCCGTCCGCAACATAGACGCCCCGTTCTTCATCGCCGATCACCGGGTCCAGGACGTAGACCGCCTCCGGGTTGATCTGTTTTATCCTATCCACGGCATGCAGCATCACCCGACCGATATCGCGCGCGCCCAGAAACCCGCTGAGTACGGCATGGCACCGGTTGAATGCCCCGCGCTGTTCGATCTCCTGCAGCGTTTCGGCAATGTCGCAGGCGCGATAGATGCCGCCGCGATAGCTGCCATAGCCCGGGTGGTTGCTGTAGTTCACGGTATCCACAGGCCATACTTCGTGCCCCAGCCGTTGCAGCGGAAAGGTGGCGGCTGCGTTGCCAACATGGCCGTAGGCGACAGAGGATTGGACCGAAAGAACGTTCATGAATATCTGATGGTTCCCGACGATGCGTTCCTGCCGTTTTGCCCGGGAACCCCCGACGATGCGGCCTCATGTCAACGTGCCGGATTTGGTTGGCGGTGACTAGAAGGGTATCACCATTTCTTCCGTAACATAGCATCGTCAATGGAAATTTCCGTCGCTCGCATCCGTCCGCGCCGATCCGCGCTGTACATGCCTGGTGCCAACGCCCGGGCGCTGGAAAAGGGGCAGGACCTGCCTGCCGATGTCCTGATCCTTGACCTGGAAGACGCGGTAACACCCGACGCCAAAGATGTGGCACGACAGCAGGTCTTCGACGCCGTAGCCACGGGTCGGTACGGGCGCCGCGAAGTCGTTGTCCGAATCAACGGACTGGATACCGGGTGGGGTCATGCCGACGTACCCCTCGTTGCCGAATGCGGTGCCGAGGCCGTGTTGCTTCCCAAAGTTGAAAGCGCTGACCAGGTCAGGCATCTGGAAGCCCTGATGACCGATAGCGGCGCGCCGAATGACATGGCGATCATGTGCATGATCGAGACTCCGATGGGTGTCCTGCATTCCGCCGAAATTGCTGCCGCCAGCCCGCGCCTGACCTGCCTGGTGATGGGCACGTCGGACCTGACCAAGGAGTTGCAGGCCCGACATGCGCCCGGCCGTGAGCCACTCCTGACCAGCTTGAGTTTCTGCATCCTCGCAGCGCGCGCCCATCGTCTGGCGATCCTGGATGGCGTTTCGCTGAATCTGGATGACGACGAAGACCATGTCGCGGCATGCCGCCAAGGCCGCGATCTCGGGTTTGACGGCAAGACGCTGATCCATCCCAGGCAGATCGCAGCTGCCAACGACACTTTCGCGCCGGATCGGGAAGAAGTTGCATGGTCACATCGGGTCATCAAGGCACACGGCGATGCCGAGGCCGAGGGTCTCGGCGTCGTGCTGGTCGATGGCAAGCTTGTCGAGAACCTGCATGTAGAAGAGGCGCATCGTATCGTCGCGCTTGCAGAAGCCATCAAGCGATTGGCTGCATGAAGTCCTGCGCCGACCATTTCCCAAGTGATTGCACAAGGCCAAAGGATCCTGACTCTGAGGCCGGCAAGCGCGCGCTGCGATAAGATTCCGCGACATCCTTTGGTTGACGGGTCGGAATGACCGGCAAGCTGTTTGTTCGTACAGCCGGACATCGGTAAGATATCATGCATGACTTTGCCCGATCTTGCTGCTGCGTGGATGCGTCGGCTGCCGCCAGAAGCCGCGCACCGCTGGACGATCCGGCTGCTGAAAAAGGCGCCGACCGGGAAGGGTCCGGTCCCTGTCGCGCCGCAGACGGTTTTTGGTCTGACCTTTCCAAATCCTGTCGGCATCGCTGCCGGGTTCGACAAGGATGCCGAAGTCGTCCGCAAGGTCTTTGGACTGGGTTTCGGGTTTGTCGAAGTTGGCTCGATTACGCCGCGCCCCCAGCCGGGAAACCCGCGGCCGCGCGTGTTCCGCCTGGAAGAGGATGGCGCGGTCATCAATCGATATGGCTTCAACAGCAAGGGTCTGGATTACGCTGAGCGGCAACTGGAGCGCGCGCGGTGCCAACCGCTGCCCGGTCCGCTTGGTGTCAACCTGGGAAAGAACAAGGCCAGTGGTGACGCCGCCGCCGACTATGCCGAGGGGGCGCGTCGGCTGGCCCGATATGCCGACTATCTTGTTGTGAACGTTTCTTCTCCCAACACGCCCAGTCTCCGTGCGTTGCAGAATGTCGCGGCCCTGCGCGCAATCCTGGAGTCGGTACGGAACGTCATGACCAACACGCGACCGCTGCTGCTGAAGGTCGCGCCTGATCTGGACAGCGCATGTATCGACGATATCGCCTGCTTGGCTGCCTCTCCCCTGCTCGACGGATTGATCATCAGCAATACCACCATCGCCCGTCCGGCAATGCTTCTGTCTGGTCGCGCGCACGAGATTGGCGGCCTGTCTGGCCGGCCACTGATGAAGCCTTCAACCGAAATGCTGCGCATGTTCCGGGATCGTGTTGGTCCGGACATGCCGATTATCGGCGTTGGCGGCATCGGAGGTACAGAGGATGCCGTCGCGAAGCGGCTTGCTGGGGCAACCCTGGTGCAACTATACACAGCGCTGATATATGAAGGGCCGGCCGTCATCAGCGCGGCTGCCGCCGCCTTTCTGGAGGAGATATCCTGATGGATCCAGCCGCCGCATTCTTCGACCTGCACGAACGAGGCACCTTCATCATGCCTAACGCCTGGGATCCCGGCTCGGCCAGGATTCTGGCTGCCAAGGGTTTTCAGGCGTTGGGTACGACCAGTGGCGGTCTCGCCTGCAGTCTGGGTCGTACCGATGCGATGAGAGAAGTTTCCCTTGAGGAAGCTCTGGATAATATCGCAGCGATCGCCACCGCCGTGGACGTTCCGGTGAGCGCGGATTTCGAGAACGGCTACGCCGATGAACCCGAAGACGTCGCTGCCAACGTGCGCCGTTGCGTGGAAGCGGGAGCGGCGGGCTGCAGCATTGAGGATTGGACTGGCGATCCCACCCGTGGCTTGTACGACGAGAATCTGGCGGCCGAACGAGTGGCAGCCGCCGTTGAAGCCGCTGGAAGGGACATCGTTATCACTGCACGCTGCGAAGCGCTGATACATCGGTATCCGGACGGCTTTGCCATGGCGCTCCAACGTCTGGGTCGCTTTGCTCAAGTCGGCGCACACTGTGTCTACGCCCCTGGTGTGATGGCGCCGAACGAGATCACTCGCCTGGTCAAGGAGACCGGTGCGCCAGTCAACCAGCTTGTCGGCCTGAACGGCTTCGGCGCCACGATGGCGCAAATGGAAAGTCTGGGCATCCGCAGGTTGAGCGTCGGCACCAGCCTGATGCGAGCCACCTACGGTCCGCTGCTCGCCGCTGCAGAGGAAATGCAGACAGTCGGCACGTTCACCTTCCCGGACAACGCCCCCTCCGGCGGCGCGATTTTGAAGCTGTTCAAAGCGGGCGCCGCGGCGCATCAAAAACAAGAGCGCGCCGGTTCAAGATATTGACCTTGATTTTTTGCTTTCTTGCGACCAAGTATCAGCGCTTGTTTCTCACAGCGCTCCCATGTGGTGCCGATCCTGCGAAATGCGATGGTCTGGCAGCGCCTTGCCCTCTTCGTCTAGTGGCCTAGGACGCCGGCCTCTCACGCCGGAAACAGGGGTTCGAGTCCCCTAGGGGGCACCAGTATTTCCATAAGAATCCTTGTTTGTCATGAAGACCGCCAATGCCCACACCCCAGAGAATCTGGGATGGACAGTTGTCTGTGTGAGGTTTGGGCTTGAGCCTGTCTCTGGCCGGGACCTCTCCATGAAGTGCAGAAGGCCCGCCAATGTACGTTTCCGTTCCGCCCGCGCCTGCAGGAACAAACTCTGAACGTTGCGAAGCCACGCCCGCTTGCCGTTCACGCCGATTCCCATCCTGTGGACCGGTGCAAGAAATCCAGCACGCCTTGCAAAATCCAGGCTGCCGCGGTCTTGTCCACCACTTCCGCGCGTCGTTTGCGAGTCATGTCGGCTTCGTCGATCAGCAATCGTGAGACGGCTGCCGTTGACAATCTTTCGTCCTGGAACGCATAGGGCAAAGAAAATTTCTGGTCCAAGTTACGGGCGAACTGCCGGACAGACTGGCACTCAGGCCCCTCCGAACCGTCCATATTCACCGGTAGACCGTAGACTAACGCTGCGACACTTCGTTCTTCAATATGCTGGACAATTTGCTTCGCATCCAAGGTGAACTTCTTGCGATGGATTGTCACCAGCGCAGACGCAATGGTGCGCGTTCTGTCAGAGACGGCAAGGCCAACTGTCTTTGTGCCGACATCCAGGCCCATCAGAGGCTTTCCTGGTGGCGCCGCGTGTGTCAGGGAATGCAGGTTGATCCTGGGCACTATTTCAGCATGGGTGGTTAAGGTCAGAGCGCTTCAACCCTATCTCAGCTGAGGGCACAGAGAAATCGTGCGCCTCACAGCAAGCCGGTGCCGGCGAATGAAGAATTCGAACGAATGGCGCTCTATGGAGCCTTGGCGCTGCGGGTAGCGTCTACAGTTGCGCGCAGGGTGTCCATCAAGACGCCCCATTTGAAACGACCCAGGGCTTCCACTGTATCCGACTGCGCCTGCTTCCAAAGTGGAAGGGCAGCGCCCAGGGCGTCAAGGCCCTTCGGTGTTGCCAACACCATCCGAGAGCGCCGGTCGGCTCCAGAAGTTACAGTGACCAGCTTGGCTCGTTCCAGCGGTTGGAGATTTCGAGTCAGCGTTGTCCGGTCCATGACCAAAGCCTCAGCCAGCTGGCTCATCGGGATTGGTCCCATTGTAGCGGCGGCCGCGAGTACGGGAAGCTGGGTGACCTTTAAGCCTGTCGGCTCCAGCGTCTGCTCGAAATACTGGGTCACGACTCGCGACGCCTGCCTCAGGTTCTGGCAGGTGCAGTTCGACAAAAGATCAAGCGCTGTGCGATCAAGAGATCCGTCAGGCATGACGGCCTCCTCCGGAACGTTGCAATGCCAAAATCATGTTGAGATGCATATATAATCCTCGCCCGCTTGCGGCAAGCGCTCTGCCTTTGCGCGCCATCGGATTACTGTCTGACGCCCTATCGGACATCGAAAGGGCAAGTCTTGTTGTCGGCATCGCGCTGGATTTGGGTGTGCGATTTTCCTTCGGCAGACCTGCGCTGAATTCGTGGAAAGAGTCGGCAGGTCATTGCTGCCGCAATATATCCAGAGCCAATCGTGACGACGGCAGATTTCGTGCCGGTCGCAATCGTTGCTTGGTGATTGATGCCGGATGAACTTCTCTCCACGCCGTCGATGGTGGTGAGCTGCCTGATCCGCCTGCTCCATGTGCGTATGTCCGACCAGGCGACGATCCCGGTGGTGTCCTGTGGCTTGCGGTCACGATGGGTGCGTCAAGAAGCAGAACCGAATCACCTTGCTCAGAGTGGTTCGGCATCGCCGATCGGCGCTTCAGGTACAGATTGGGCTCATGGTCGCTATGGTGACTAGATATTGTGTAATTTGACGCACGCTGTTATTGGTTTGTCATGAAAGGGCGATAGATAGAACAGTGATCAGATGATCGATTGCTGCTTCAGGCCAGAGGAATAACCACGACGCCATGACCCTATCGCTGAATACTTGCCCAGCGTTGGTCCTGAATGCTGATTTCAGACCGCTCAGCTACTTTCCGCTCTCGCTCTGGTCCTGGCAGCGAGCAATCAAGGCCATTTTCCTGAACCGAGTAACCGTGCTCTCGGAATATGATCAAAAGGTAAGGTCGCCATCGGTCGAAATGGCGTTACCCAGCGTGATTTCGCTCAAGGAATATATTCCGGCCAGCCGACGCCCCGCCTTTACCCGGTTCAACGTTTTTCTTCGAGACAAGTTCACGTGCCAGTACTGCGGCGCACCGGGCTCTGCCGAGCAATTGACCTTCGATCATGTCATTCCCCGATCACGCGGCGGGAAGACAGAATGGGAGAATATCGTCGCCGCCTGTTCCAGTTGCAATCTGCAGAAGGGCAATCGGCTCCCGAATGAATGCGGCATCCATCCGCGTCGCGAACCCCGTGAGCCAAGCAGCCATTTCCTGCAAAATAACGGGCGCAGCTTCCCCCCCAATTTCCTGCACAAGAGTTGGGCCGACTACCTTTATTGGGATTCAGAGCTTGAAGTCGGCTAAGATTGGCCCTTGGATTCGTGGATCGCTCGACAGAAACGTGTTCTCTTAGCGACGGCTGAAATCGATGGTCAAAGACGATGATAATGCCGACCGCGGCCTGGTGAGGGTGGTCGATGACTTGCATGAAGTCACTGATAAAACAGCATCGGAGCAGTTGACGATAGGCGACCTTCTGGACAAGGTTGGCGAACGTTCGCATGGCGCGTTGGTTCTTGTGCCGGCACTGCTCGCGTTTCTTCCAACCGGCGGAATTCCAACGGTTCCCACGATCATGGCGGCCATGATCGTCATCATTGCGGCGCAAATGGTGTTCTCGCCGGATCACATATGGCTGCCGCGTCGACTGCGCGGATTTACCGTTGGCAACAGCAGATTGCGGGGTGGCTTGCGCTGGTTCCGGCCTTGGGCCCAGAAGTTCTCTTGGCTGTTCCGAAACCGGTTGACCTTTATCAACGAACGGCCGGTCAGTTACCTGGTCGTCCTGGCCCTGATTGCGATGGCCACAACCATGCCGCTGCTGGAATTTCTGCCCTTTGCGGCAGCGGCACCCAGCTTCGTGATGGTGGTGATAGGATTGGGCCTGACGATGGATGACGGGCTGTGGACGCTGGCGGGGTTGGGCTTGGCCGTCGCGTCGCTTGCTTTTTTCTTTTACCTGCTTTTCATCGTCATTCTCTAGGCGCGTCGGGCCGACACGAAGGTCTGCCACTCGCACAATTGCCCGCCGTGCATTTTTCAGTGTTCGCCGACGACTTGGTGACCCTTCGAGCCATCGGCATTATCCCAGTTGGCCATCCATTCGACGGCAATCCAATTATCGCTGGCTGCGATCAGGGTCTTGTGCAACTGCACATTCTGTCTTGATGTGTCCCGATGAAGTATTTTATCCGTAACTGCTCACCCCTTTTGGTTTAGAGATTTTTTGCAGTGCCCCCTGCTCATGTCGGCGGCGTTTCCGGCGAGGGCGATCTGGATGGCGACGAGGGGATTGTCTCCGAGCGCGGCCATCGCGCTCAGGTCGCTTGAGATGCGGCCCCAGGCCTCGGCGTGATGCCGTGTCCGGAAGCAACCGGATACCTTCATCTTGACCTTCGCCATCCTGATCTTCCGCTCTCCGGCATTGTTGGTGAAGCTGACGTGCGGGTCGCCCATGAAGCGCAGCACGGACTCCTCGTGCCTCACGAGGCACTCATGCAGGTTGTGCGCGTCGGACTTCGCGCGCCGCCCGCGCTTTCGCTTCGGGCGCGGGCGTGGAACGTCCGCACCATGATGTCAAACGAGAATCCTCAACGGGCAGACGATGGAGACCGCACCGCCGCTCGCCCCGCTTCTCAGCCGCCGTTCCGGTTGCAGGCACGCGCCGCCGCTATCATACTAGCCGGCAAGACACTACGTACGATGCCGACAAACCAGATAGGTGACTGACATGGACATCGCTGCAAGCACCCTGGAAGCCGCGCTGCGCGAACTTCCCGAACTGCCGACACCTGTCAGCAGCTGGCATGTTGAAACCGGCCCCGACTCGACCGACGACCTCGCCGTCTGGGTGTGGGCGATGCTGAAGGACGACGACGTCGAATTCGCCAAGCGGTCGCAACTGCGCTCGATCATTCGCGATTTTGTCGAGGAGAAAACTGATTCCTCCATGCTCGTCTATGTCCGTTTTCGCGGCGCGTCTGAGGTCGAGTATCTGGCATGAGCCTGCACACGGAGTTGCTGAAGCAGTCTCATTTCCTCGCCCGCAAGGAACCCAAGAAACCGATCCAGACCAGCCTGCGCCGCTCGGTCTCGGCATCCTGTTACGCCCTCTTTCATCTTCTGGTCGACGAGGCGACGAAGCTCATGCTGGCGGGCAATGTCCGTGGTCCTCTACGCGACAGTCTGGCTCGTGCCTTTCACCACGCCGCAATGAAGCAAAACGCCGTCGCATTCACCCGGAGTCCGATTCCCCCGAGGCTTGAATCCGGCCTTGACCGCCAAGAGGTTCAGCAGCCTTTGGTCGACGTCGCCACCGCCTTCGTCCAGCTTCAGGAAGCCCGATACGACGCGGACTACAACCGGGCGCTTCGCTTTACCCGGCGGGAAGCGCTCGATCTCGCCGACCTAGCGGAACAGGCGTTTCGGGACTGGGGTCAGATCCGAGGCAGCCTTCCCGCCGATGCTTTCCTCACCGGGCTTCTTGTCTATCGACGCATGCAGGGATAACCGGCCCGCTGGTCCGCATCGTGGCAGAGGATGGAAGCGGGCTGTTCATGGGTCCTTGGGTTGGCACCGAGAGACAGTCACCTTGTGAAGGTTGACCAGATCACTATCGTTGACATGAACGCGGTTGAGGGCGAAATCGTTGAACTGATGGCCTCGGTGCTGGCTCTGATGATTTTCCGACTACTCCGCCAAGCGGCACCCAGAAGCCTTTTCCGGTTCATCTGCTTCTTGAAGAAGCCCATCGATACATCGCACGGACGCCGTCTTGCTATTCGATCGACGCGAGCCGCATATACGAACGTATCGCGAAAGAGGGACGCAAGTATGGTCTCTTCGTGTTCGCCGCATCACAGAGGCCGAGCGAACTGTCAAAAACGGTACTCTCTCAGTGCTTCAATTTTGTCGTTCACCGCACCCAGAACCCATAAGACCTTTCCCATATCCGTCAGATGACCCCCTTCATTTCGGAGGTCGTACCGAAACGGCTACCGTCACTGCCGAAACAGCATGCGCTTGTTTTCGGGACCTCAGTCATCTGCCCACAACATTTAGTGTTCACGATGCCAGCCATCTGCCAAGAAGCGATGACGCAAAGATTCGTGATCTTTGGTTCCTTGAAGAGGGCCGTGTTGCGCAGCTTGAGATTGCGGAATAGTTGCCTACAGTGAGACAGTTCAATGACTGCCTGCTTCGCATTCCGGCTGACAGACCGCATCCGCCTTACCGCAGCGATAGACGGCTTCTGCCTGGCGAGCAATCTCTTCGGGGGTCATGGTAATCTGCTAAGTTGCTACATCCCAGGTTGCGCCACGGCGCAACAGGGCATTCATGTCGCCTTTGGTCGTTGCCTTTTCGGCGACGGCTCTGTTTTGACGAAGCACGGCCTTCTCATAGCTTTGGTCCGCCGGATCGCAATACAGGACCCCGATGGCCATCGGGAAATGCGGCGGTTCCATTCGGGCAAGCGCGCCAGCGATCGTGCGGTTGGTTTCGTCGTGAACAATGATGTCGTCTTCCGTGATACCGTTTTCGCCGATAATCACCGTTTCCAGTTCCAGGCTGTCATGGTTCAAGCGCAGCCCCCTTTTCTTGTCCTTTCCGAAGAGCAACAACTCGCCATGGACGCACTCGATCTGTGTATCGGCCTTTACGTCCTTCTCGGTGAAATGCTCGAAAGCACCGTCATTGTAGACGATGCAGTTCTGGATCACCTCAACGAATGAGCAGCCCTTATGGGAGTGGGCGCGGGCGAGGACGCCGGGCAGGTGATCCTGACGCCGGTCGATTCCGCGGGCGACGAAGCGGGCATTCGCGCCAAGCGCAAAGCTGAGTGCGTTGACCGGTGAATCGATGGAGCCATCCGGGGTGGAAGGGGACCGTGTTCCCCGGCGGGATGTCGGCGAGTACTGACCCTTTGTCAGCCCGTAGATCTCGTTGTTGAACAGCAGATAGGTTATATCGACGTTGCGCCGGATGGCGTGCATCGTGTGATTACCGCCGATGGAGAGCCCGTCCCCGTCGCCGCCAACAACCCAGACGTCCAGGTCCGGATTCACCAGTTTGATGCCTGTGGCGAACGACGGTGCCCGGCCATGGATGGTGTGAAAGCCGAAAGTCTCCATGTAGTACGGGAACCGCGCGGCACAGCCGATGCCCGAGACGAACACCGTGTTTGCCGGGTCCGCGCCGATATCGGCCATCGTTTTCTGTACAGCCTTGATGATGGCGTAGTCACCGCAGCCGGGACACCAGCGTACTTCTTGGTTGGTGGCGTAGTCCTTCGCCTTCAATGCCGGTTGGATCACTTCGTTCATCGGTCGCCTCTCTACGGGTGACAGGGTCTCTACAGATGAGCCTGGATGGCGTCTTCGATTTCAACAATGCGGAACGGCTTGCCGTTCACCTTGTTCACGGGCTTGCAATCGACCAGATACTCGCTTCGCAACACAGTGACCAACTGCCCCGTATTCATTTCCGGCACGATCACGGTCTTGTAGCTCCGCAACAGTTCACCCAAATTTTCCGGCAGCGGCCAGATGTGCCGGATGTGGATGTGGGAAACATCGTGACCGTTGGCGCGCATGCCGGAAACTGCGCGGCTGATAGGCCCGTAGGTGGAACCCCAGCCGACCACAGCGATCTCACCGCCATTTTGACCATGATCGACTTCCTGTGCCGGAATATCCTTGGCGATGCCCAGGATCTTGGCGCGGCGGGCATCAGTCATTCTCTGATGGTTTTCCGGATCATAGGAGATGTTACCCGTCAGGTGATCTTTCTCGATGCCACCGATGCGGTGGAGCAGGCCGGGAGTACCGGGCTTCACCCAAGCGCGCGCCAAGGTTTCCAGATTGCGTTCATAGACCTTGTAGCCCTCCGGATCGGTCCGAAATCGAACAGGGAAGGGCGTGTGTTCCTCGAAATCCGGAATACGCCAGGGTTCGGAAGCGTTGCCGATATAGCCGTCGGTCAGGAAGATGACCGGCGTCATGTACCGCACGGCAATCCGGCACGCCTCGATCGCCGCGTAATAGGCATCGCCCGGCGAATGGCATGCGATGACCGCCAAAGGCGAATCGGCGTTTCGGCCATAGACGGCCTGATACAGGTCCGACTGCTCGGTCTTTGTCGGCAAGCCCGTCGACGGTCCTCCGCGCTGGGAGTTGACAACCACCAGCGGCAGTTCGGTGGCGATGGCGAGGCCGAGCGCTTCGGTCTTCAGTGCGATGCCGGGTCCGGAACTTGATGTCACGCCCAACGCGCCAGCATACGAACCGCCGATGGCCGCACAAATTGCGGCAATTTCATCCTCGGCCTGAAACGTTGTGACGCCAAAATCCTTGAGCGGCGCAAGAGTATGCAACAGCGCCGATGCAGGCGTAATAGGATAGCCGGCAAACAGCATGGGCAGGCCTGCCAGCTTGGCGCCAGCGACCAGCCCCATTGCAGCTCCTTCCGCGCCTGTCAGCGCCCGATAGGTTCCTGGCTCGATACGGGCCGGCGCCACGTATGCTGCGCCGAACTCTGTCGGAAAATCCGCTGTCTCCCCGAATGCATGACCGGCATTCAGTGCTGCGATATTGGCTTCCGCCACTTCCGGAAATTTCTCGAATTTCTGCCGAAGCCAGTTTTCGTTGATGGTTCGATCCCTGGCGTACAGCCAGTCGATGAGGCCCAGGGCCCACATGTTCTTGCAGCGCAGGGCATCCTTGTTGCCAAGGCCATGATCCTTCACGGCCTCTACCGTCATGCGCGACATGTCGATCTCGAGGATTCGGTAGCCTTCCAGGCTTTTGTCCTCCAGCGGGCTGGTTTCATATCCTGCCTTGCTCAGGTTTCGGGCCGTGAAGGCGCCCGTATCCAGAATGACAAGGCCGCCACGGCGCAAATCGTCGATATTGGTTTTCAGCGCAGCCGGGTTCATGGCGACCAGCACATCGATTTCGTCGCCAGATGTTCTAATAACCTTGGAGCCGAAGTGAATCTGGAATGCAGATACCCCATATGTCGTGCCGGCAGGCGCGCGAATTTCGGCTGGAAAATCCGGGAATGTCGCCAGATCATTACCGGCCATGGCCGTCGCTTGTGTAAACTGGGTTCCGGTCAATTGCATTCCATCGCCGGAATCACCAGCGAACCGCACAACCGCATCCGTCACTTCGTGGCGACTGGATTGAGCCGCTACTGCGCCGCCTTCCATCGGCTCCTTCCTCCTGCTTTGTCGGCCCCTTGCCCCGGCAAGGGCCACCCCTGACCGGATACGCTGTCTTCCGGCGCAAAAATGTAGTCCCAAACCATCAGCGTTCCAAATACTTCAGGCTCAAGGCAGTCAGCCATCTGTGAACTATTCGCTATTCCAGCAATGCCAGCATGTCGGCAATCCGGTCGAACTTCCGGCGCGGCGCCGGTGCTGTGGCCGCGGACTCTTCTGCGGCCTCGATTTGCTTCCAGTCACTGAATGTCACGACGCGGATATTGTTTGCCTTCAAGTGCGTCTCCAGTGCCATGCGTCCGGGCTTGCCGTCACCGTCGCCACAATCTTCAACAATCTGATGCGCGGCGGTGTAGCCATCCGGCTTGTTCGATCCAATGACGCCTGACGGTCCGCGCTTGATCCAGCCAACGGCATACAGACCCTTATTGATCCGGCCGTCAACGTTTTTGGAGCGACCCTGTTCAAACGGCACTCCGTCGATGGGATCCGAGCGATAGCCGATAGCCGGGATGACGATGCCGCACGCCACCTCGAATGTCTCGCCGGTCCCGACCGCACGCCCGTCTTCGATTCGAGTTCTTTCAAGGCGAATGCCCACGACCCGTTCGTCACCGAGAACTTCGACAGGATTGGCGTAGAAGGAAAAATGAACCCTTTTCTGGCGCGTCCCAGCGTCCATCACCGCGAAATCGTGAAGTGTAGACAGATTGCGTTGACTTATGCGGAGGTCGCGGCTGTTCAACGTTTCGGCCCAATCTTGCGGCAGTTCGGCAGGCAATTGTGCCGGATCAAGCACTGGCGCGCTGTTTTCCAGTTGCCCCATTTCCCTCAGTTCGACATTGCTGAATTTCGCATGATGAGGACCACGTCGGCCGAACACGTAAACATCGCGAATGGGTGCTGCATGGATCGCGGCGGCGGCGTAGTCGGTCAGGTCCGTCGCCGCCATCTCCGCCGGGGTCTTGGTCAGGACACGCGCAACATCCACAGCGACATTGCCGACGCCAATGACGACTACAGCCTGGATATCGAGTGGTGGATCGAGATCGCGGAAATCCGGATGACCGTTGTACCACCCAACGAATTCTGCCACACCCAAAACACCAGGCTTGTCGTCACCCGGTATGCCGAGCGGACGATCTACTGCAGCGCCAGTGGCGAGAACCACCGCGTCATACATGCTCCGGAGATCATCCAGACTGACATCCGGGCCCAAAGTCACATTGCCGAAATAACGAACCCGAGGATCGCGTGCAGTCTTCTCGTAAGACCGCGAAACATTCTTTGTCTTCGCATGATCCGGAGCAACGCCACCACGGATCAGGCCATAAGGTGTTGGCAGCCGCTCGACGATATCAATTTCAACTTTCTCTACCGCACGCAACAAGGCCTCGGCCGTATAAAAGCTACTCGGTCCGGAGCCGACAATCGCGACCTGAAGCGTCATGCCATCTATTCGCCGTGAATGCGGGCCAAGGGTGAAAGAATGATGACAGGTTAGCCCAAGCGGAACGTAATGCAAACCGCTTTGCACAAGTCGTGACGGCAGCGGGTTCAACCGTGTCAGGGGAAATGTGAATGGGACCTGTCGTTGGCAGACATCTGGCGTGCCCTGGATTGCGGTGATCGGCGTGAGGCTGTCCTTCGTCCAGATCCAGTGTAAATCAGGCGCTGGAATGGCCGTCTCTTCGGCCGGCATCGCGCTGTATCATGCTGGCAGTGTCGTGAAGGCCAGGAGAGGAAAGGCGCGCCCCTGGAACAGGTGAGCATGATCGGGATCGATCTGGTGAAGAACAGCTTTCAGCTTCATGGTGCGCAAGGCGATGGGTCGGTCGCGTTCTGCACGTTTTGTAGCGGTGAAGACCGTCGCGCGTCGGGCTTGATGCATGCTGTTCCGCACGCGCGATCTGCTGGTACACCGTTGGATCCAGACGATCAGCGCACTGCGCGTTCATCTGGCGGAGTTCAGCATCGCTGCTCCGCCGGCTCGGTTCGTGTCGCGCGCCCGGCATCGGCGCTTGAAGATTCTGGGCCTGCCAGCACAAGCTGCCTCTGCAGGCCCGGACATGGCCCCGCGGATTTCCAAAGCGCCTTGGACGATTTTATCTGTAGTGGGAAGTGTATCTTCTCGTGACATGCCAGATCTGCCGTTGGATTTTGGCCGAACGGCGGAGCCTCCACAGATATTGCCGGGGATGTTCCAACTGCATTCACAGGCGCCGGGGTTTACGACGGCAACTTGTTGACCATCGGAAGCAGAATTGGAAATGCCGGGCAATCAAGGTCGCCGCAACGGACAATAATTTCTGGCAGGTAGCGACTCAACATCAGCGACGTGCCGGTCTTTGCTGACCAAAGGTCAGCTGCGCCAAGCGGCATATGGGTTCAATTCAGCTTCAGTTGCCCGTTGACGAATCGGAACTCGGAGGGCTGCACCAGTTGTTTCGATGCCACTCGGACGATGTGCAATGCACCTTCGAGGTTCTCTTCCCAGAAGGACAAGAAACGCCGTAACTTGGGAAAACGCGGCGCGATGTCCAGATTCTGCCAGACATAGGTCTGCAACAGGGTCGGGTGGTCCGGCATGCAGTAGATGATTTCGGCTGTCGTCAGTCGATGACCAGTGAGTTGTAATTGCAAACCTGGCACTTCACTTGCCCCTGTCCTGGCGTCGGCATCGCGCATGGTGTGATCTCCAAATCCTGATTGTAACCGAACGCCATCATCCTATCAGAGAATGAATAAGCTAACAATATCAATGATTTAGCAGCAGAAAAGATAGATTGCTGATAACGGCGAGGCAAGCAGACCGGGTCTTCGTCTGCTTCCGGGTCAAGCGCCACCCGTAACACTGGCGTTATCGCCTGTACTGCAGGGACTTCGGCATTCAACCGAACTTCTGTTCTCCGGCGGATTGCCGACCCGACAGCTTCAAGATCGGAAAAGCCCGGATTTTACCCGAGCTTCCTTGTGCAAGTATCGCTACCTAAAGCTTCACGTAGTCATGGTCTACCGGGTTGTTGTTGATGCCGCGGTCCGGCGGGGCGATCCACGCCGCCATTTTGCCGGGCTCGGTCACCTGCTTCATCTGGGCCTTCACATGGGCCTTGTCGGTTTCGGACGGAATCCAGTCGTCCAGATTGGAGTCATATGCATCCTTGCCGATCGGCGATCCGTCCGGTGCGAAGTGGAAACCAGCGAAAGGCCCGACGGTTCTGCGGAAACGGTCGGATGGCAGCCTGATGTCGAAGTCAACGCCAGCCTTTCTGATCATCCTGTTCCAGCGCACGACACCGATATCGCAATCCCGCGAATATCCCTGTCGCGCCAAGAGATTCATGGCGTTCCGTGTTGGCACCTCGATCGACTGAACGTCTTTGCCGTCTTCCGTCGGCTCTTCGAGAGAAAACGTCGTTTCGGCTTCGATGTGATCGTCGAACTTGTCTTCGTCTGGCCGACCCTTGATACCGTTGGCAAAGTATGCCGCTGCGTTCGTGGACTGATCCGCTCCAAAGAGGTCAAGAGATGAGGAATACCAGAAATTGATATATTTCTGGACCAGACCCAGATCCATCGCGCCGTGATCGCGGATTCGCTGCGGGTCGTCGGTGTTCAACTCCTTCATCACTTCGAGCGCCCGCTTGATCACGCGCCCCAAGCCGGTCTCGCCCACGAACATGTGATGGGCTTCTTCCGTCAGCATGAACCGGCAGGTCCGGGATAGCGGATCGAAGGCGCTTTCGGCCAGCATCTTGAGCTGGAACTTGCCGTCGCGATCCGTGAAATAGGTGAAACTGAAAAACGACATCCAGTCGTCGATGGGCTCGTTGAACGTGGTCAGGATCCGCGGATTGTTGATGTCGCCGGCATGTCGTTCCAGTAATTCTTCGGCCTCTTCGCGGCCATCACGCCCGAAATAGGCGTGCAGCAGGAAGACCATCGCCCAGAGGTGCCGACCCTCTTCCACGTTGACCTGGAACAGGTTCCGCATGTCGTAGAGCGACGGGCAGGTATAGGCGAGCATGCGTTGCTGCTCGACGGACGCCGGTTCGGTGTCGCCCTGCGTGACGATCAGGCGACGCAGATCCGATCGGAACTCGCCGGGCACCTGCTGCCAGACCGGCTGGCCAAAATTGTCGCCGAAGCCGATCGTCCGGTCCTTTACCTGATCCGCCAAAAAGATTCCCCAGCGATAATCCGGCATCTTCACATGGCCGTATGTCGCCCAGCCCTTGGCGTCGACGGACGTCGCGGTACGCAGATAGACGTCCTTGGCCTGGAAATCGCCGTCCGGGCCCATTTCGCCCCACCAGTTCAGGAAGGCCGGCTGCCACCGCTCGAGAGCGCGCTGGAGTTGGCGGTCCGATCCGAGATCGACGTTGTTTGGGATTTTTTCGGCGTAGTTGATCGACATTCCACACGTTTCCTTGCTTCGAGTTCGGAGCCCTCGGGGTGTACGCGGACTCGGACAGATTGCAGTATTTCACTGAACGCAGCCGATACCCCGCCCGCGGTCAGACACGCTCCCACTTGTAAGAAGGTTTGGTACCGGTGCCGTAGAGCTTCAACGCTCCCCGGTTACCGATCGCATTGGGCCTGATGAATATCCAGTTCTGCCAGGCAGTCAGGCGCCCAAAAACCTTCGTTGCCATGGTTTCCTTGCCGCCGAAACGCAAGCTGGCTTCCATGCCGGTGAGTGCGTCTGGCGACAGGCTGGATCGCTCTTCGATGGCGATCCGGACTTCGTCTTTCCAGTCCAGATCGTCCGGCGCATAAGTCACCAGGCCCAGCTTCAGTGCTTCTGCCGGCCCGATGGCGTCGCCGATCTTCGCCTTGACAGCCGCTTCGGCATCGACGTCATCCTGATAATGCGCGGTCAGCCGCGTCAGACCGTTGGGCATGGGGAACAGGCCGAAATTTGTATCGTCCAGGATGATGGTCGGCGAGTTTTTCGGATTTTCCCGATCGTCCAGCATGTAGGACCGGTCGGCGGCCAACAGCAGTTCGGCCAGAATTCCAGTGAAGCAGGTGTCGGCATCGACGATGGCGAAAAGGCTACGGGACGACACGTCAAGGCGCGCCAGCGTGCGCTTCAGGTACTGGGTCGTCTCATTGACGAACCAGTTTTCCCTGTTTGCAATCAGTGATGCGCCAACGGCCTGAATCCTGTCGGCGTCACCTTCCGTCTTCAGTAACCAAAGGCCGATATCGGTGTTGTTTGTCCGCAGCATCAGGATGGCGTCATCAAGCTCGCGGGTCATCTGCAGGGCCCACCAGTCGGCACCCGCTTCTTCGATTGCGGCGGCTCCTGCAGGCTGATCTGCCGACGGACCCCGGACCGTCAGCGTTGCCGTCCGATCGGCGCTCTTCAGCGCCACATCAATGAACTCGTAGTGATAACCGCCGTCGTCGAGCGTCCGATTGAGGGGGGTCAGCGCAATTCCCTTGGCATCTTTCGGACGGTTGGATTCCGACGCCAGCGCCCGAGCACGGTTGGCGACGAGTTCGTCGAACTTGGCGGGCGGCGCATGGTTGTCGATCAGCCTCCATTCCCTGGCGCGATCGGCGCGGACGCCTTCAGACATGGTGCAAAACACATCCGCCAGATCGCGCCTGACCCTGCGTTTGTCGGTCACGCGAGTGAGACCGCCCGTGCCGGGCAGGACGCCAAGAAGCGGTACTTCCGGCAAGCTGACGGTCGATGACCGATCGTTGACCATCACAATCTCGTCGCAGGCTAATGCCAACTCGTAACCACCACCGGCACATGCTCCGTTGACAGCAGCAATGGACTTGATTCCGGAATGTTCCGAACTGTCTTCGAGGCCATTCCGGGTTTCGTTGGTAAACTTGCAGAAATTCACCTTCCACCAGTGCTCGGACGACGACAGCATGTTGATGTTGGCGCCGGCGCAGAATACACGGTCCTTGCCGCTGGTGATGACAACCACCTTGACGTTCGGATGTTCGAACCGGATCCGTTGCAGGGCGTCGGCGAGTTCCATATCGACACCCAGATCGTAGGAATTCAGCTTCAGCTTGTAGCCGGATATCAGGCCGCCATCCTCGGCAACGTCGAGGGTCAGCCGAGCTACGTCTCCATCGACGTCGATCGACCAATGCTTGTAGTCCCCGGGTTCCCGGTCATAGGTGATGATGTTATCGGCCATATTCGCTTCCCGTGCACCGCGGCAATGCTTGAGGTTCCGCCCGAACAATTACTGCAATATAGTGCATCTTTGCAAGGAAGCAAGAAATATCATGCTTCGGCGCGTCGCACGTTGTCCAGAGCACCGACCAGCGCGTCCAGGGCCGCCGACACGGAGCAGTTCGAGGTATCGACGGCGATATCTGCCTTGGCATACAGCGCATGACGGGTTTCCAGGATGCGCTTGAGGTCCGCCATCGCCTCGCTGCTTTCCGCCATCGGGCGAGTATCGCCCTGGTCGCGGACCCGGTTCATATGTTCCTCGGGGGCAGCGCGAAGCCAGATCGTGAAGCATTGATCAAGCAACAGTTCGTATGTTTCCGGTTCGGAAACAAGGCTGCCGCCAGACGCAATGACGCACTCCGGATGAACTGCCAGCGTATCTTCCAAAGCGCGGCGCTCATACCGACGGTAAGCAGCCTGGCCGGACAACTCGAAGATATGGTCGATATACATGCCAGCCGTTCGTTCGATTTCGCGTGCCAATTCGACAAAGGGCACGGAAAGACGATCCGCCAAGGCGGCGCCAAGGGTGGTTTTCCCGGCGCCACGCAGGCCGATCAGAGCAATACGGTCCATGCGGCGCGCCGTTTCTCTCAGACCCAGAGCGTTGTTCAAGACCCGATTGGCAATCGCCACTTCGTCTGGCCCCAACCGCTCCAGTTTTCGGACGAGTAAGGTCAGGTCGATAGTCCGTTCATCCCCTTCGCGCACCAGATCGACCAGTGGGATGCTCATGGCGCTGGCGATCTTGCGCAATAGCGCAATGGAAATGTTTCCCTTTCCGGTTTCCAGTTGCGCCAGATAACGCTCCGATACGCCTGATGCCTGAGACAGGATCTTGCGAGACATGCCGCGCCTTGCGCGCGCCGCGCGCACACGCTCGCCCAACTGCCTGAGATAACTGTCAAGTCCGTCGCTACTATCGCTTGAAGCGCGTCGGTTCTGGATGGAACTTGAGCGCGCGAGATTGGACGGTTGTACCGAGAAGACCATTTGCCAGTGACAGCGCCTGAGTTCCAAGTCTTGCATGCAATATAATGCTTGTCTTTGATGAAAGGCAAGACTATGTTTCCGGGCGGTCCAGACAGGCAGGTCGCGGACAGCGGCGGTGGCGACCGGCGCCGATAAAATGCAGGAGCAGTATCCGTGGAACTGAAGATTCTTGTAGGCACCATGACCGGTACCGCCGAAATGGTTGCGGAAGAGATGAGCGACACCTTGGCTGAACTTGGCCATAGTGTGGATGTCGAGGCCATGGATGACCTGGACATTTCCATCTTCGACGGCGGCGGAGATTTCCTGATCGTAACCTCAACCTATGGTCAAGGCGATGTTCCGGATAACGCGATGACGCTGTATAATGGCCTCACCGAACGGAAGCCCGACCTGAATGATATTCGCTACGGTGTGTTCTCCATGGGTGACATGACCTACTCTGACACGTTCAACTATGGTGGCAAGAAATTCGACAAGGCGCTGCAGGATTGCGGCGCCAGGCGGGTGGGTGAAATCTTTTGCCATGACGCCAGTTCCGGATCGATCCCGGAGGACGATGGCGTCGATTGGGTGAAAGACTGGATCAGGAACCATAAGGATGATCGTGTTCTCGCCGCTTAGGGCGGCATGATCAAACGCTGAAAAACAGCTGTCCTTTGGGCAATATCTGCACGGCGTTGGTATTGACGATGGTGGAGACATGTCGTCAGCCGACTGTCCCGGCCGCCCAAGGCAGAGGGGAAGGATCCTCCTGTCCGGCTGCTGACGCCTGCGCCAGACTCTCCATGATGAGCAACGACCTCGGCACCGGAGAGTGTCGACACTTCCTGGACGCGCCTTCTTACGGCTTGGCTGGTTCTTCTTGAGCAACCTGTGGTGGCCGTTCGCTTCCCTTGCTCCACTTGCTGAATGCAAGCAACCACAGAAAAAGGACGTTCACCAGCGGAACGATGGCCAGAAGCGCCAATAATCGGGGTTTCTGCGCCGCCGGCATAACACGAAGCATCATCAACACGGTGATGATGACCAGACCCAAACCGGGCAGCGCCAGCCAAAGGGCCTGCCATGCGCTTGTCTCGGCGCGATCGAAGGCTCTCAGCGCCGGAACCAGCAGCACCATCACCATGGCGCCATATATAATGGCCAGCGGTATCAGCCAGGGTGGCAGACCTGAGTCGCTCAGAAAAGACATGGTTTCAGTAAAGATTCGATTGATCCTTCAGCACTCGCTGCGCGTGGCCCGCAACGATGGACGGGTTGGTGCAAGCCCGTCAACAGTATCATGCAAAAGGATCTGCCGGCTCCCTGACGCGTTCAGCTTCACGCGGCCATGTACCCCATCGCTGCGGCCGAGAAATCAGGCGTGCTTGTGAGCAGTTCCATATCGCTGCCCATGGCGTCGTCCGTCGAATCCGGATTTTCAGCATGAGGCGTTTCGCGCGAGGAGAAGATCGGCGCGTGCTTGCCTGAGACGCGATCGTTTCAGGTCTGATAATCCGACCTTTTTCGATGTGCGCCTGATCAGGATCATCGTCAAGATCAGGAGGCCGGGCCTGTCAGGCTGCCACAACCATCCTTCAGCCTGCCATCAAAGACCCGATTGCGGTGACATTTCCGTCTGATGCCGGCGCTAGACCAGCGCTTCGATGACTCGATCTGGCGGTTTGTGACCGTCGACAAAAGTCTTGATATTGACGATGACCTTTTCGCCCATGTCGATCCTGCCCTCGATCGTCGCCGAGCCCATGTGAGGCAGGAGGACGACATTATCCAGACCCAGCAATTTCGGGTTGATCGCCGGTTCGTGTTCGAACACATCCAGTCCGGCACCCGCAATGTCGTTGTTCGCCAGCATGCGGGTCAATGCGTTTTCGTCGATCACCTCGCCCCGTGCGGTATTGACAACGATTGCGTGCGGTTTCAGCAGCTTCAAGCGCCGCGCCGACAACAGGTGATAGGTTGCCGGCGTATGTGGACAGTTGACCGACAGGATATCCATGTGGGCAAGCATTTGGTCCAAGCTTTCCCAATAGGTCGCTTCCAGATCCGCCTCGATTGCCGGATCGACCCGTCGCCGATTGTGGTAATGCACCGACAGGCCAAATCCCTTGGCCCGGCGCGCCACCGCCTGGCCGATCCGGCCCATGCCCAGAATGCCCAGCCGCTTGCCCCAGATACGGTGTCCCAGCATGGTGGTAGGGCCCCAGCCCTGCCATTCGCCGGAGCGGATGAGGCGCTCGCCCTCGGCAAGGCGGCGCGAGACCGACAGGATCAGGGCCATCGTCATGTCGGCTGTATCTTCGGTCAGGACTCCGGGCGTGTTGGTGACCGTAATGCCGCGCTCGCGCGCCGACGCCAAATCGATGTGGTCGACGCCCGTCCCGAAAGAGGCGATCAGGCGCAAACGCGGGCTGGCTTGGGCCAGGATTCCCTTGTCGATCCGATCGGTAACCGCCGGCACAAGCACGTCGGCTGTCTTGCAGGCAGCGATCAGATCCGCGCTCGCCATCGGCTGGTCATCAAGGTTCAGCCGTGTATCGAACAGTTCCATCATTCGGGTCTCGATCGGGTCGGGTAGCTTGCGGGTAACGACGACGACCGGCTTTTCCTGCGCCATGAGGCTCCTCATTCATTTTGCGGGAATTAGAGTCATTACCACTGCTCCCGCGTGCAAATGGGTTATCAAGCGGCCATAGCGATGTCCAGTGCGGGGACTGCCAGTCAATTGACGTGGTTTGCCGCGGCGCGCATACTGATGTCATGCGCATGCAAACCCTTGCACTGACGGTGGCTTTCTCGGTCCTGCTCCCCGTGGCGATGCCGGGCTCGGTCGCAGCCTCAGAGTTGAAGGTTCCCCGCTTCGTGTCCCTTCGTTTCGCCACAGTCAACCTGCGCGCGGGACCGGGCACACAGTATCCGATCAACTGGATCTACAAGCGCCGCGGCATGCCGATGGAAGTGATCCGGGATCTGGACAATTGGCGCCGCGTTCGGGATCGCTGGGGCACGGTTGGCTGGATCCATGTCAGCAATCTTTCCGGCAAGCGGACTGCGTTGATTGATCGGCAAACACGAACGCTGCGCCGCAAGCCGGCGGAGGCCACCCCGGTTGCCCGAGCCCAAGCTGGCGTGATTGCCAAAATCCGGAAGTGCGTCAAAGCCTGGTGTCGGGTTAGCGCTGCCGGAAAGACTGGTTGGGTACGACGCACGTCGATATGGGGTGTATACAAGACGGAAGAAATCGATTGACCGGCGCCGCGCTTCAGCAGTTGTTGGCGCGCTCTGTCCTGATCATTCGCTGAAGCACCCGCCGCGTCATCAAGGGTGCCTTGTCGAACCCGGCATCAACCAGTGGCCGGCCCTGATAGCGATCATTGCCCGCCTGTACTCGCTCGATCACCTCCGCATCCTCCAGAAACGCGATTCGGAAGAGGTCCTTGATGCGTTTGGTCACCGCCGCGCTGTCAAGCGCAAAATTTCGGACGTGCGTGTAAAAGTAGAAGCAGCTTTGGTCGGTCTCCGGAGTGATCAGATTGAAGGATCGCAATTCAATTCCCTGGCTGCGATCGCCCTGAGGCGCGCCGGTTCCTGCGACAGCGCTTCCCATATCGACCACGACCGTCGACGGCGGAGCAGACGTGATGATCTGCCACCTGTCGACATTGGAGGTGAACCCGCCCAGGCTGGCGTAGATGGGCGCGGCAGGCCGATCAAGGATCCAGCGCACCATGCGGACGCGGTTACCCTTCCGCTCCGTATTGACCGGCACGTCGGCCACGTCGTCGGTTCCCAACGTTCCCTTGTGCACGAAGGTGACGTGCGAACCATCCATCAGGTTGTCGATGACGAGCTGATAATGGCCCCGCACTCGAAGCAGATCGCCTTCGGAGACAGCCCAGCCCGGATCGTCATTCATCCACAAGTCAGGTATTCTCGCTGGATCGGCTTTTTCCGGATCGCCCATCCATACCCAGATCCAGCGCCATTGCTCGACCACCGGCCATGCTCGAACGGCGGCGGAAGGTGGGATGACTTTCTGACCGGGTATATGAATGCAGCGGCCCGTGTGGTCGAACGTGAGTCCATGATAACCGCACTGAATACCCTCCGGCACACGAGTACCCTTGGAAAGCGGAAAATTCCTGTGACAGCATCGGTCTTCCAACGCGAAAACGACGCCATCTGCAGATCGGCAGAGTACGAGCGGCTCTCCAAGGATTGTTCGGGCCAGCGGCCGATCGCCGAGCTCGTGGCCCCACGCTGCAACATACCAGGCATTCTGCAAATACATTTCCGGAATGAACCCTTTGCTCGACGGCTTCGTTGACTAGCCAACGCCACTCTATACAATCCGTCACAGCCTGCAATGAAGGCAGGAGCAAGCGTGGAGCGCAAATGGAGTACGACTACGTCCCAATGCCGTCGCGTCGGCCGCTCAAGTGGCCGAACAGCGCCCGCGTCGCACTGATCCTGACTATCAATCTGGAATACTGGGATCTGCTGAAAGACAGCAGCAAGCACCATTACGCTGGTGGCCCCCCGGTGATTCCGGACTCCGTCCCGGGCAATATTCCGGATTTTCCCAATTTCTCGTGGCGCGAGTACGGCCAGCGCGTTGGGGTATGGCGCATGATCGACACCTTCGATGAAGCGGGGGTACCGGCAAGCTGCACCATGAATGCCAAGATGGGGCTGGAGCGCCGCCCTGTTATTGATGCCGTCAGGGAGAGGAACTGGGAACTGGTCGCGCACAACTACGAGCAGGGCGACCTGTTGACCAATTATCATTTCGACCGCCAGGCCGAGGCAAACCTGATCGACAAGGCCTTGGGAGTGTATGAGGACATTGTCGGCAAACCGGCGCGTGGATGGCTGTCTTCCTCCCTTCGCTCGACCACACAGACGGCTGATATTCTTGCCGAACGCGGTCTGATCTTCTTCTGCGATCTGATGAATGACGAACAGCCCTACCTGATTCGGACGACCTCTGGTCCCATCGTCGCCACGCCCTATTCCGTCGAGATCAACGATTTTACCTTTTTCCATCGCCGTGGCATGTCGACTACCGACGCGCTGGAAGTTCTCAAGGAGCAGTTTGATCAGCTATACAGGGAAGGCGAGCGCAGTGGCCGCTTCATGAATGTCGGCCTGCATCCTCATGTCGCCGGCCACCCTTACCGCATCCGCGCGTTGCGCGAATTCCTGCAATACGCCAAGGGACATGAGGGCGTCTGGTGGGCAACGCGGGAGGAAATCGCCTCGTGGTATCTGGAAAACCACGAGAGTCACATTCCCACGAAAGCAAGATAGGCCGCGGTGATGGACGTTCTCCTTCAGCAGGTGGTCAATGGCCTGATGCTGGGGGGTGTCTACGTGATGGTTGCGGTGGCCTTCACGCTCGTCATCGGGATGCTGAATTTTCTGAACTTCACCATCCCGGCTCTTTTCATGGTCGCAGCGGTGATGATGTGGGCGGCGATGGCCGGCGGGTTCGGCGCCGATATCGACGCCGTGTTGGATGACGTGCTGGGCGCGCCGAACAAGTGGATTGCCGGAGTAATCATCGCACTGGTCGTGGTGTCGCTGGCGTCACTGGTCATCGAACGATTCACATATCGCTACATGAAGGCGAAATACGGTGACGCAACGGAACATGCCCTGCCACTGGTCAGTTCGCTGGGTTTCCTGATCGCTTTCGAGCATCTGGTGATCGGCCGTTGGGGCTCGGATCCGCTGACCATCGATTCACCGTTCGGCAACGCCAGTTTCCATCTCGGAGCAGTGCAGTTCAGTATCCCTCAGGTGATCAGCCTGGCCTTGTCGCTCGCCATTGTGTTTGGCCTGAGCCTGATGCTCAGGAAGACGCGGCTCGGCCGCGCCGTACGCAGTATCGCCGAGCGACCGGACACTGCCACTCTGATGGGCGTCGATGTCGGCCGGATCGTGCCGGTTGTTTATGTCATTGCCGGACTGTTGTGCGCCATCGCCGGTATCCTGTTCACGATCAATTATACAACAGTCGATGCGTATATCGGCGACAAGGTAGCGACTGTCGCCATCGCCGGCATGGTTCTGGGCGGGTTGGGCAACGTGTGGGGCGCCATCGTCGGCGGGCTGTTCGTCGGCCTGCTGGAAGTGCTTTCGATCCACTTCTTCGGCGCCTCCATCGTCAAGGTGCCGATTTGGGGTATGCTGCTGCTGATCCTGGTCATGCGACCGACCGGCCTGTTCGGCCATACGGCTATCGGCAAGGGAAAATTCTGATGCGCACCTCCCGAGTGCTGCCGTTGCGAAAGCATTGAGGAAATGAGCGGCGAACTCGAGGGTCTGCTCGTTATCCTGTGCCTGAACACGATCTATGCCTATGGCGTGTTTCTGCCGGCGGCATCCGGCCAGCTCAACCTTGGGGCAGCCGGCTTCATCACGCTGGGCGCCTATTGCAGCGCCTTTGTCAACAGCGAACTGGATGGCTTGGGCGTTTCGGCCTGGATGAGCATTCCAATCGCCGTGCTGTTCACGGCAGCCGTCTCATTCCTGATCGCCTTTCCCATCCTGCGGACCCGCGGTGTCTACATGGTGCTGGCAACGTTTGCGTTTGCAGAGGTCGTGGCCGGCCTGATCATCAACCTGGAGTTTCTGGGCGCAGCCCAGGGCATGCCGGTCGATGCGCATATGCCCTTCTACGGCCTAGCCATTGTCACGCTGCTCGTGGCGCTGTTCTGCCATTACCTGATGGCAACGCGCTGCGGTCTTGCCATGCGTGCCATTCATGACGATGAAAGTGTCGCCACCTTGTTCGGCGCCAACGTGCGGATGATACGGGTGTGGGCCTTCGCGACCGGCGGCGCATTGATGGGTCTGGGTGGTGCGCTCTACGGACATCACTTCAACTATGTCGAGGCGCAAAACTTCAATATTCTGCTGAGCATCTACATTCTGTTGTATGTCCTGTTGGGAGGGACGCAGACGGCCTGGGGGCCCGTGGTCGGCGCCTTGTTCTTCACCTTCGTTCCCGAACTCTTTCGCTATCTGGGTCGCGAAACCGGCGAGAAATGGCTGGAAGACGGCCGGTTCGTCGCCTTCGGCCTCATCATCGTCATCATGATGGTGATCCGGCCGGAGGGCGTAGTCACCCGCACCTTGCTTGAGCGGATCACCGGCGGCCGTCGCCGACAGCCCGCTTCGCCGGCCGCAGCGGAGTAGTGACGATGGATGTCGTGCTGCGTGTCTCGCGACTCGACAAGAGCTTCGGCGGCTTGAAGGTTGTCGACAACGTATCGTTCGACGTCACTCGCGGCAGCCGTACAGCGCTGATTGGCCCCAACGGCGCCGGCAAAACGACGGTCTTCAACCTGATGACGGGCGTTTATCCGATCGATCACGGCGCCATCGAACTGGACGGTCGCGACATCACCCGCATCCCGGCCAGGGATCGCGTGGCAGCAGGCGTGTCACGCAGCTTTCAGAATATTCGGCTGATGCCGCATCTCAGCACCCTCGAAAACGTCATGCTGGGCCAGCATGCCCAAGCCCGCTCGATCAGAGCGCAACTGTTTCCCCTAGGGTTCGCGCGCATCAACAAGTGGGCAGAACAGGCGCGCGAAGCGCTGGCCAAGGCACGGCTGGAAGAGTATCCGGGACAGGTTGTCGCCGATCTGCCTTATGGCATCCAGAAACGTATCGAGGTTGTTCGAGCCCTGATGGCGAAACCCAAGCTGTTGTTGCTGGACGAACCTGCTGCCGGTCTGAACCATCAGGAGACCGGGGAATTGCAGAAACTGTTGCGCGAGGTATCCGAACGTGGCGTGACCTTGCTCGTCGTCGAGCACGACATGCATTTTGTCCGGACCCTGTGCGAGCGCGTGGTGGTCCTGAACTTCGGCCGGAAGATCTTCGAGGGGACACCGGCGGAAGTGAACGCCGACCCAGCGGTACGCGAAGCCTATCTGGGCAGCAACCAGAGCATGGGGGAAGCCGGCCATGCTGCTTGAGGTTGCCGGACTGGATGTCCGCTACGGCCGCACACGTGCGGTGCGGGGGATGGATCTCACGCTGGATTCGGGAGAAATCGTGACGGTTCTGGGCGCCAACGGGGCCGGCAAGACTTCGCTTCTGAAAGCGTTGCAGGGTATTGTCAGGCTCGCCGCGGGCCGGATCCGGTTTGACGGCGCCGATGTCACCGGTTGGTCCGCGCCGCGCCGGGTGCGTGGCGGTCTGACGCTGGTCCCGGAAGGCCGGCAGATCTTTGTCAGCTTGACGGTTCACGAAAACCTGCAGATGGGAGCCTACAGCCGATCCGACCCGGTGGATGCCGAGATTGAAGAAATTTACGATCGGTTTCCCAATCTGGCCGCTCGGCGCGACATGTCGGCGTCGGTCTTGTCGGGCGGCGAACAACAGATGCTGGCCATCAGCCGCGCCCTGCTCTCGAAACCCAAATTACTGATGCTGGACGAGCCATCGCTGGGGCTGAGTCCCTTGCTGGTCATCGAACTGTTCGATTTGATCAAGGCGCTGAACAGGGATGGCCTGTCGATTCTGCTTGTCGAGCAAAACACGCATATGGCCTTGCAGGCGGCCCATCGGGGCTACGTGCTGGAACTGGGCGCTGCTGTCATATCCGGAACGCCGGAGGACCTGGTCAACGAGGAACAGAAACTGGAAGCCGCCTATCTTGGCGGCGGCTAGCGATGCGCGTCGCCCCGGCGGCGCCAAACCACCTTCCGCAGCCCGACAGCTGCGGAGGAAACAAAGGAGGGAGTACTATGGTCAAGAAAACACTGGTCTGGTCGGCCGCGGCCATTGGCGCCGCAACCCTGGGCCTGCCGGCTGCACCAGTTTCGGCCCAGGACATCGTGATCGGTCTCAGCTTCGGCAAGACTGGCCGCTATGCCTCGATTGCCAAGACGACGGAAACAGCTGTCGATATCGCGGAAAAGGAAATCAACGCGGCCGGCGGCATCCATGGCAAGAAGCTTCGTGTGGTGAAGTTCGACACTGCGGGAAATCCGAAGCAAGCCGTGGTCGCGGTTCGCAAGTTTGCGCGGGATGACGGCGCGCTCGCGGTCGTCGGTCCCTTCGCTTCCGCAGAAGCCCGCATCGCGTTTCCGGCGGGCGAGCGCGAAGGCATCGTCCAGATCCCCAATGCGTCCTCGGCACCGAAGCTGGCCGATCGGTTCTCCTACGCCTTTCGATACACGGAATCCGAATTCCTGCAGTTCAACCGCGTTGTCGACTCGCTCAAGAAACTGGGCCGACTGAAGCAAAATACGGCGATCCTGTACGGGACGGATGATGTCGTGTCCAAGGTCGTAGGTACCAGAATCATGGCCCCTGTGCTGAAGAAGGCTGGCGTGAAGATGGGCGGCGCGCCGATCGGCTTCGCGACGGAAGCGTTCGATCTGGCGCCGCAAGTGTCGAAGCTGAAAGGCATGAAGCTCGATTTCATCGGTTTCGCCGGCATCACCCCTGTCGCCATCCGTTTCGTGAAGGAACTGCGCCGTCAAGGCCTGAACACGCCGCTGATTGGCTCGCAGATCTGGGCCGACCCGGAAATCATCAAGGGCATGGGCAAGGCCTGTGACGGATGCGTGTTCGTCACCTACTACTGGTACAAGCGGGACAAGAAATCGGCCGAGTTCGCGCGCAAGTTTGTTGAAGAGAATCGGAAGCGCGGCATCGAGAAACCTTTCCCGCACCACGTCGATGCCTCGGCGTATGACACCGTTCATCTTCTCGCTCAGGTCATGCGCCAGTTGAAGGTTACCGGCGCGAAAGACGCCTTGAAGGCCGAGCGCACGGCGATCCGCGACGCGCTGTACGCCGTGAAGTTCAGTGGCGTGATCGGCGACGTCTGCTTCGAGAAGACGGGCGATGCCCAACTCCCCGGCTACGTCCTGACAATGGAAAACGCTGAGTGGAAACTGCTCGACACCCACAAGTCGCTTCCCTGCAAGAAGTAGTGCTGGGCTAGCATCCTAAAATTGGCATGGCGGGCAGGAGCGTCCGCCATGCTTCTTTTTTGGAAATCTGCAGATTGTTCAAACCAACACTCATTGCAGCAATTGACATCGGTTCACCCAAGAAGGAGAATTTGGGATGGGCTGCTCTTCCATCCCAGAAAACCGGCAAAGATATTGAAGAGCTGATCGAACTGGTGACCTCTCATCTACCCGAAGGTCCGGTTGCTTTGGGCTTTGAAGCGCCGGTCTGGGTGCCGATGAGAGATGACGTGACGAAACTCACAAATGCGCGAAAAGGAGAAGGCCAAAGGGCATGGAGTGCGGCAGCGGGAACCACAGTATTAACCACTGGCTTGGCGGTAATTTCCTATGTGATGAAAAGGATACGCCGGGACGCACCTAATGCACTGGCTTCTCTGGATTACGTATCCCCGCCTACTGAACCGAATGCTTTGTTTCTGTGGGAAGCATTTGTTTCGGCAGGTAACAAAGGAGGGAGTCACGAAGACGATGCAATGATCGCCGCCAAAGCATTTGAAAAAAGAGCTCAATGCGCGTCTAGTGATCTAACAAGACATCAAAAGATTTGTCCTGAAAACTGCTTGAATCTGCTCGGGGCAATCTTGCTCCGTACGGGTTGGACGCACGACCAAAGCGTATTGGAAGCCGACACACTGGTGATAAAGAACTGAACCCAGACGCAGATCAGATCCCCACGATCGGATCGCCGCCACTGGGCGCGACGGTCTGGCCGGTGATCATGTCGGACGCCGGTGCCGCCAGGAAAGCGACCGTTTCCGCTACGTCCCGCGGCCGCGCCAGCCTCCGCAGCGGGACGTTCCCGGCAAAGGTCTCGAACCCTTCGTCACCAAGCCTCTCGGTCATCGGGGTGCGCACCAGACCCGGCGCCACGGCGTTGATCCGAACGCCGTCAGGCCCGAATTCCTTCGCCAGGGCTTTGGTCAACCCCAGCAAGGCGCCCTTTGCCGACGTGTAGTGCGCCATGCCGCTGCCGCCATGCATGGCGAAGTTGGACGCGATGTTGATGATCTTGCCGTAGCCCCTGGCCCGCATCGCCGGAATCACGGCCTGGCTGGTGAAGAACGCCCCTTTGACGTGAACGGCGAACATGCGGTCAAAAAACGCTTCGTTGATTTCAAGAAATGGCATCTGAAGCCCGCTGATCCCGGCATTGTTGACGAGGATGTCAATGACTCCGTGGCGCCCGATGGCGTCAGCAATCTGCGCGGACAGACGCGGCGCATCGGACACGTCTGCCTGCATGGCTTCAGCTCTTCCACCCGCGGCGCGAATATGGGCAACACTGCGTTCTGCCCGGCTGTCCTTCTCGACATCCTGCACGATCACGTGCGCGCCGCGTTCCGCCAGGATTGCGGCATGCGCCGCTCCCATGCCGGACCCGGCACCCGTCACTAGGGCGATGCGACCCTCCAGAGACAGCGATTCCATGGACTCGGCCTGGTCAATCGTTACGGAGGGAGGGTAGTGCCTCAGCTCGACTTTCGGGCCGGGCGCGGGTTCCAGTCTTTGGGCCGGGTCGTTGCGGAACCGGAGTGTGAGCATCGACCAGGCTGACGATCCATTCCATGTCCCGCAAGGTCTCGCTGACGCCAGACGCCATTGCGGGCGTGCAACGCAGCGTCTTGTGAACCCGGACGAAATTGTAGTGTACGAAATACAGCGACAGCATGTGCAAGTGATTTTCGACCTTTTTTGAGAACGCATTGGTCAAGCGCGTAAACCTGCGCATTCCCATACGCATCGTCAGGTTATGCCTCTCGACATGGGATGTACTGACCTCGGAGCGATCAGGATTGCCGGTCACGCGGCGTTTGCGTGTTCCAGTGCAGACAGCAGGGCTGTAGCGGCGTTGTCCTTCGGGAGCGTCGCCGTACAGCTTCACAAGCTGGGCATAGTCCACATCGTCATCAAAGGCTTCCTCAACGGCTTCCAGATAAGCCTTGTGACCATCAGTGGTAAGCTGAACCCGGTTTGCCAGCCGTGACCGCAGATCGTCCATGAACTCAAGAGCGGTTGCGCCGGAGCGGTCGCCAACTTCCCAGGACAGGATCAACTTGCCGTTCGCCTCATGTACCGTCCGGGTCCACCACCATCAGTGCCTTTCGGAGTAGCCCTGCCGCGCTTCACGTTCTTTTCCTTGGCATAGCAGAAAGCCCGGGTTTCGTCGCACTGGACCTTGCTGGCATTGACGTTCCGGACGGCCTGACCATGATAGGAAGCGCATGCCTCGCTGGCAGTGATCATCAACTTCGTGACCGTGTTGATTGAGACACCGGTGCCTTAACCGGCATTTCGAGTATCTTTGCGCGCTTCTGTGTGGATAGCTTGTTCACACCCTCGAAGAGATGTGCAAGCTATTTGTCAAGCATTTTTTCATTTCAATTGTTGACAGAAGCCAGGAAAAGCTTGATCTCCTCTTCATTCATACCAGCCTGACGAAGGATTGAGCGTGCGTACTCTGGAGAGTGCGCAGCGTTTCGTTTGATGATGGCGCGGTGCATACCGCCCTTCTTTTTGTATATGCGGGTTCTTTGGGTTTGGCTCTTGTATGTGTAATTCAGCTTGCGGCGGAGTATGTTAATGAGCGCTTCGTCGGGGACCACCAACTGCTCCTTGTGCAACAAGATTCCAAGGGACGGAAAACTCAATATCGTCACCGCCCTGATCGGCTGGGATTCCGATCGCTTCCCAGCCTCTCTGCTTCAAGAACGCATCCAGCTCATCATCTGCAAACAAATCGACGAGCAAGGCATGGCTTGCTTCCGGGATCAGGCTATAAACCTCGTCCAGCGTATCACCCTCAATTGATATTTCAAGTTCGCTGCACTCAGCGACCCATCTCTCGCAGTGCTCGCTTTTGGCGGCGGTCCATTGGATCATAGCCTCAACACCGACAATTTTTACCATTGGCTCTACTCCCCTCTCGCTTTCGCTGCGTTGTCGCGCCGCCCGTCCAGACTTGCGATAGCCGCTCACAATAGCGAGCCCAGAAATCCCCCAAATACTGTTCCTGGCAGGAAACAAACGCCCCGGCTCAACAGCGGAATTTCAGTCCAGCACGTTACCGCCCCGGCGAAGACAAGAATGCATGCCGCCGCAATGATAAAAAGAGCAATCGCAGGCACTCGGTTTACCACTTTTGTTTGGCCGGAAGGCGCGAGCCTTTTCCTCCTTGATCTCACCTGTGGCGATGTCGACGACGGTGATCGCGCAACCAACGACATCGGCAGGTCGTCGCTGTCCCTCAACTCCCCGGGAATCATGTTCCTCTTGTCAACACCGTTTATAAAATATGAAATTCGTACATCCGTGCAACTCTTAAATTTTCAGAAGAGTAGAGAAACTACCGGAAGGAGGGATCGACCAGAGCGGTATTCTGGCCGGGCGGCGCATTATCCAACGCCTCTTCCAGGCTGAAGACCTCGCACCATTCTTCCGGCGTCCTGACCTTGCCGTCTTCTCCGACCTGATCCAGGCCCCGGCAGAGTTCCGGCCAATACCCGTCCGGGTCGCAGAACGCCACCGCGATCCGGGCACCAGCGCGGCGCCGCCCTTCGAAAGCGACTTATACCCCGGATTCTGGAGATACGCCCGCGCTTTCAGAACCTTGTCGATCGTGGCGACTTCGAACGCCATATGGTGCATGCTCGCGCTGTCGGAGGGCCTGTCCGTCGCGCCGACCAGGGCCACGCCGTGATGGTCTTCGTTGCACCGCAGGAAGACCATGCCGCCGTCCATCATGGTATCCGGGTAGTAGTCGGACACCCGGAAGCCGAGCATCTTCGTATAGAATTCCACCGACCGTTCCAGGTCAGTCACCTGCAGGACAACATGGCCGATCTTCTTGATGTCGAAGGGCACATCTTCCTCCGTCGTCCTGGCGCGCACGGCTTTGGCGCCTTCGCCGGCCAGGGCTTCGAAATCGATTACCCCACGGGGCATGTCTCATCTCCCTTCCGCGCTGCGTCAACCGACGACGGCGACGAGGCGTTCCAGCTTTTCCGGATCGTCGCGCAATACCCGGGACGGCCCTTCGTAGACCGCGCGACCCCGGTCCAGGACGATGGTCCGGTCGGCGAAGTCGAGGGCGATGGCGCTGTTCTGCTCGACCAGCACCATGGCCACCCCGGCCTCGTCGCGCAGGTCGGCAAGAATACGCACCAATTCTTCCACAATGACAGGAGCGAGACCTTCTGTCGGCTCGTCCATCAACAGGATGCGTGGATTAGCCATCAGCGCCCGAGCAATAGCCAGCATCTGCTGCTCGCCGCCCGATAGCTGATTCCCGTCATTTCCTGCCCGCGCCTTCAGATTGGGGAACAGTTCGAATATCCGCTCTTCGGTCCAGTCTGTCGACCGATCGGCCGGGCGGGCGCAGATCCACAGATTTTCGCGCACCGTCAGCGACGGAAAGATCTCCCGTTCCTGCGGCACGTAGCCGATGCCGGCCCGGGCCCTGCGATGCACCGGCCAGCGGGAAACATCGCTTCCGGCAAAACGAATTGCGCCGGAATGCAGTGTCGTATGTCCCATGATGGTGGCGAGGGTGGTGGATTTGCCGACGCCATTCCGCCCGATGACGGCCAGGCTGTCCGTGTCGCCCAACGCAAGCGACAGGTTCTCCAGCACACGCGTAGCGCCATACCCCGCCGTCACGTCTTCCATCGAGAGCAGCAAATCAGCCATCGCCCGTCCCCGGTCCGTTGCTGTAGCCCAGATAGACGGCGCGGACTTCTTCGCTGGCGGCAATCTCGTCTGGCGTACCAGATGCCAGAATCCCTCCGGAAACCAACACAGTGATTCGTTCGGCAAAGCGGAAGACTACATCCATGTCATGTTCGATGATCATGACTGCAATGTCGTCAGGAAGGGCAGCAATCGCATCGAGGATGATATGCGACTCGGCATTCGGCACACCGGCAGCGGGTTCGTCCAGCAACAATACCCGCGGCTCCAACGCCAGGGCGATGGCGATTTCAAGCAAGCGTTGGCGGCCATACGGCAACTCGTTGACGATCCGGCCAGCATCTTCGTGCAGTTGTATTGTTTCCAGTACCCGCTCTGCCTCGGCAACCACTGCAGGCTGGCTGCCGACGGGCCGGAAAAGGGTTGTGGAAACGCCCAGTCGCTCCGCTACTGTCAGATATACATTCTGCAGGACGGTCAGGCCCATGAACAGCGTGTTGATCTGGAAGGTGCGCACTAGCCCGCGCTTCACCCTTTGATTTTCTGCGAGGATGGTAATGTCGTCGCCGTCCAGCAAGACGGACCCTGTTGAAGGCACCAAGGCGCCGGTCAGCAGATTGACCAGTGTTGTCTTCCCGGCCCCGTTCGGGCCGATGAGGGCATGACGCGCCCCGGGCTTCAGCGCAAAATCAATCGATCGGGCGACCTCCAGCGCGCCGAAACTCTTCGACAGGCCTCGAGTTTCCAGAACCGCAGTCACGGCGCCTTGCCCCGGAGCCTGTGGACAAACGGATCAAACAGGCCCAGCAATCCTTTTGGCGCAAACAAGACCGTCAGCACCAACGCCACGCCGAGCAGAAGTTCCCAATAGGGCGGGTCGGTGCCCAGCACGGTTTCCGTCATATTCTCCAGAATGGCGAAGACGATCACTCCGATGAAGGCACCATACAACCGACCAGCGCCGCCCAAGATAACCATGATCAGGATGTTGCCGGACATCTCGAACTCGTAGACTGCAATCGTGATATTGCCCTGTACCTGCACCCAGATGGCGCCGGCGATCCCGGCGATTGTCGCCGCGATGGTGTAGACGTGGCGCCGGCGCTGCCGAACCGGCGTGCCGATCGCATGCATCCGCCTGTCGTTTTCGCGAATGCCGACCAGAGATTGGCCAAAGGGCGCATGGACGATCAGACGCACGACAAGAAATCCGATCAGCAGAAAAGCGAAGGCGTACCAGTAGTTGCTGGTGAAGAAGAGCGGATCGAAGGCAAAAAGGCCCAAGATTGGACTGTTTTCGAAATTGATTCCGTCGAAGCCACCGGTGATCTCGTCCATGTCCTTGGCAAGCTCATACAGCATGATGCCCAGCGCCATGGTCAGCATCAGCAGCGTCAGTTCCTTGGTGCGCAGAACCACCCAACCGGAAACGTAGCCAAGGACGCCAGCTGCGGCCGCGCCAACGGCGACGGCCGTCAACGGTTCCTGCCAGCCCGCATTGGCGAGCAGCGCTGCCGCGTAGGCCCCTGTTCCAAAAAAGGCGGCGTGGCCGAGCGACACGATCCCCGCATAGCCGACGATGAGGTCCAGCGACAGTGCGAAAAGGATCAGGACCAGAATCTGCGTCGCCATGAGGCGATAGCCGGGAAACAGGAAATAAACCGCAATTGCCACCACCCACGGCAACAATTCTATCAGCCGAAAACGATGGGCGCGCAGCAGTTCCGTTGCAGCTGGCGACGGCGTTGCGTCACTCATCTTTGCGCCTTCCCGAACAACCCTTGAGGCCGCCACAGCAGGATGATGAAGGTGACGCCATAGATGAAAAAACCGCCGCCCTCGGGCAGGAAATATTTTCCGGCGAAATCGATGATGCCGAGGACGAGCGCGGCATAAAAGGTGCCCCGGACATTTCCCAGGCCGCCGACAGCCACGACGATCAGAAAGATTACCAGATATTCAAACGCGAAGACCGGTTTCAGCCCGCCCAGTATCTGGATGCCGAGCCCTCCACCCAGCGCTGCCATGCCGCTGCCCAGTGCGAAGATGACAGTGAACAGGCGGCCGGTTGGGATTCCGCAGGATTCTGCCATCCGGCGGTTGTCGACCGCCGCGCGCACCTGGGCACCGATTCGCGTCCGTTCCAGTCCGTAGAACAACGTCAGAACGATGGCCCCGCCAGCGATGATCATGAAGGCCCGATAGACCGGAATACTCTTGACGCCGAGGTTGAGGTCACCCTGCAGGATCTTGGGCAACTGGATGTTCTGCGGATCCGGCCCCCAGATGCCGGTGACAGCAAAGACCGAGATAAACACCAGGCCGATGGTAAAAAGCACATGATCCAGTTCCGGTCGATCAAAGACCCAGCGATACAACAGGCGCTCCATCACGACGCCGAAAGCCGCGACCGCCATGAAGGCGATCACCAAGGCCAGCAAGTAGGGTATCCCCAAGGGTGTCACCAGCTTGACCGTGACATAGCCCCCGACCATGGCGAACGCACCGTGGGCCAGATTTACGAATCCCATCAAGCCCATCGTGATCGACAAGCCCACCGAGATGATGAAAAGCAGCATCGCATAGGCCACGCCGAAAACGAGGATCGTCGTGGCGATGTCGAGAACCTGGTCCATAGGTCTAGCGTTGAACGATTTCCGGGATACTCACTTGCCCTGTTGACAGAGGTTCAGGGCGAGGAGTCGGTTGATACCGCGTCGCAATCGCCTCTTCGCAAATGCCGTGCCCCCTCCCGCCAGGGGAGGGGGCACTAATCCGGGTCGCTATTTTCCGCAGCGGCCGATGCCCAGTTCCTTGCACTTGTCCTTCACGCCCGGGATCGTCTTGATCGTCTGGTGGCGCAGGATGCCGTTATCGTTGACGACGTTCGCGATATAGATGTTCTGAACGATATCGCGGGTGGTCGGGTCGATCATGATCTTGCCGCGAGGGCTGTCATGGGTCCAACCCTTGAGCGTCTTCAGCGCGCCCTCCGCCGTGATGTTCCCGCCCTTTGCCGCCTTGATGACCGCAAATACCGCCGCCATGCCATCATAGCCGCCAATGCTCACGAAATCGGGCACTGCCTTTGCGCCGTATTCGACCGCGAACGCCTTCTTGTAGGCGTCGTTGGCATTGTTCCTGAGATCGGCATGATAGTGCACGGCGATTGTGGTGCCGGCGATGGCCGGCCCGATGCTCTGCAACTGCAGGTCATGTGTGAGATCGCCAGGGCCGATGAACTTGATATTGGCTGCCTTCATGTTCAGCGCAACATACGTTTTGGAGGCAGCGGCGGCGTGGTTGCCGCCGGGAACAAACACGAAGAAACAATTCGGCCTCTTGTCTTTCACCCGCTGGAAGAACGGCGTGAAATCCGGCGCGTTGCGCGGGCCTCCCATGGGGATCGAATCGATCACCTTGCCGCCGGAACCTTCAAAGCCGCGCTTGAAGGCGGCGGCACTGTCCTTGCCCGGGGGATAATTGGTGTAGCCGGAGATGGCGGTCTTGCAGCCCAGAGCCCTGGCGGCGTGTTCACCCATGATGAAGCCGGCCTGCCACATCGTGAACGACACGCGGACGATGTTCGGGGACAGCTTGGTAATCCATGACGTTCCGGCATTCATCACGACGAACGGCACCTTGCCGGCCGTGGCGAGGGGAGCGATTGACATGGCGTTAGGCGAAAAGACCACGCCGCCGAGAATGTCGACTTTCTCCCGCGCGATGAGTTCTTGGGCTGCTGCCTTGGCGAAGGGCCCACCCGGCCGTTTTGAGTCACGGACGATCAGCTTCACGGTATGCTCGCCCAAATCCTTCTGGTGCAGCTTGATGTAGAGCCGAGCGCCCCTTTCGAGAGCTTCGCCAAGCTGTGCGGCGCCGCCGGACTTCGGCGCAATGAAACCAACCCTGTATTCGCGCGCTTCGGCGGCCCCCGCCAGGGCAACCGTGCCTGCTAGGATCAAGCTCGTGGAAACTTTCTGCATGATTTTTCTCCCCTCCCTTGGTGTGGAAGAATTCCACCCGTCTAGCATCGGGCGGCAGCCCGAAAAAATCCAGCCTATAATTTCTCCGATTCCCGGATGGAACCTGGTCCAAATTCAAGGAAACGCAAAGGCTGCGGGTGAAATCGGCGATAGCGCCGGTGGTCATGCAATCTTCGTTCAGGTGCACGATGAGCATGGTGCTTCCCCGGCTGCCGAAAGTCGAAATGGACGTCATCGACATGCATCTCACCAGCTTCGGCAGCTGGTTTGACCGAGGCTCTGTCGGAGATGTCGGTCAAGCAGCGCGAGCGATGCGGAGATGCTGTCGAACCTAGACGCGCTGTGCGAGGACCGATACGACGTTGATCGAACGCAACCCCGACATCTTGGGGGGACCCCTGTGTTCGCGGGAACCCGGGTTCCGGTGCGCATCTTGAGGCGAGGGACCGGCTCGACGATTTCCTGACGGACTACCCTACCGTGTCCCGACACTAGGCGGTGGCGCTGCTGGAACGAGTGACGGCGATTCCGGTATCTGGAGCGATGAAGCTATTGCTTGACGAGGCACGCAATCGTTGACGGCGAATGCGCCGAAGTCCAAGCTTGGCTGAAGGGTATATGCCAGTATTGCGGCAGGCAAACGATAGCCAAGGGCGACAGACATCTGGTCTGGCAACAGGCACACAAACCATGACCGGAGGCCTTCAGGCATATGTGGGCACCGTGTGTGGACGCCCCTGGTGACGCAAGCATTTTCTTCGGTTGGCTCGGCGCGCGGTCAGGCGCATCATCGCCCTGAAGTCGATCATCTTCTCGGGCTGTCGTCTGACTGGACGTCAGACCGCCGACATCCGGGAGACTGCAGCGCTGTTGGCCAACAAGAGTTGCAACGAAACGACGGGGTGTCGTGTCGTGCGCCTGTCGGGTCGGGACCTGCCTCGGGATGCTGGAGACGCTCGCGCGCCATCGCATCGCTGCCGCTGAAATTGTGATGGTTCCGGAAGACGGTCCAAAGCGGGAAACCCGGCACTTGGGCCACGATAGCGGATGGCGCGACCATCGTCAGCGCGGTAATTCTGCGGACAGCCAACAAGCTGATGGACGGCGTTGTCTTTGTCTCGTAGGACTCCTGTTCCCCGTCTCAGAGGATCACCCGAACGCATGACCAAGATCAACATACAGTTCACACTGTTTTCGGCTTTCTATTCTCCGTTGATTTCGATGATGTCGGGAGGGTTTCTCGCCGAAGAGGGACTGGAAGCGGATTGGTCTGTGGCCGTTCCCGGAAAGTCAGCCATTGACGCATTGAAAGACGGTTCCGCGCATGTCGTGCAGTCAGCACTGAGCCAAGGTTTCGATTCAGGGAATCATGGTGAGGGCCCGGCCGTGGTCCATTTTGCCCAGATCAACGAGATGGACGGATTCTTCCTCACCGGTCGCGAGCCTGACTCGGCCTTTACCTGGGACAAGCTGGAGGGTGCCGAGGTTGTACTGTTCGGTGGTGGACAGCCCCTCGCGATGTTCAAGTACGCTTGCCACAAGGCCGGTATCGTCTATGACAAGCTCAATATCCTCAATCCCGGAAACGCTGCAGACATCGACCGCGCCTTTCGCGACGGACAAGGCCAGTATGTCCAGCAGCAAGGCCCCTTCCCGCAACAACTGGAAGCGGATGGAGTTGGGCATGTCGTGGCGCAGGTCGGCAAGCAGATTGGTCCTTGCGGCTTCTCCAGCCTGTGTGCGTTGCCGGCGTGGCTGGAGACTGACGCGGCAAAAGCGTTCACACGCGCCTACCGCAAGACACGCCGGTATATCAACGATGCGCCTGCGTCGGAAATCGCGGGGGCCGAGAAGCCCTATTTCCCAAAAATCGATCTGGCCGTGCTGGAAAAATGTATTGCCACCTATCAGCAACTTGGTTGCTGGACCCCTCATATCGAGATTACAACGGAAGCATTCGAGGCAACGCTCGATATCTTTGAATACAACGGGCTGATCAGCGAACGCTTTGCCTACGAGACAATCTGTACTGCGCCGCCGCATACGCCTCAATCCTGAGAGTGTCCGACCCCTGATGGGAAAACACGAAACGCGCAATCACGGTGATGAAGAGTCAGGCTCCTGGCTGTCTGAAACTGGAATGGCATCTGCACCGGAGTTCGCAGTATGACTGATGCGATCGAAATAAACGCACTCACAAAGCTTGGTCAACCGACGGAAATTCCGGCGTCGCCAGACAAAGCGGTATTGGAGGCCGTGGCCAATCCACATCCCGGCAAGACCTATCTGGTGCGCTTCGTCTGCCCGGAATTCACATCGTTGTGCCCATTGACCAGCCATCCGGATTTCGCTCATCTGGTCATCGACTATGTGCCGGATGAAAGGATTGTCGAAAGCAAGTCGCTCAAGCTGTTTCTGGCATCCTTCCGCAATCATGGGGCGTTTCACGAGGCATGCACCGTCAGCGTGGCCGAACGACTAGTGACCGAACTATCGCCTCAATGGCTGCGCATTGGCGGCTACTGGTATCCGCGCGGCGGTATCCCGATCGATGTGTTCTGGCAAACCGGGCCGCCGCCGGAGAGTCTATGGCTCCCGGATCAGGGCGTCCCTGCCTATCGTGGTCGGGGTTGATCGCACCATCCGAGCCGATTTCATGACGCTCCGCGGCCAAATCGACACAAAAGCCCTTGCACTGGGTTTCGATGCTGTTCGGGTGACATCGGCAACCCTGCCCCAAAATATCGGGGCTGACCTGGATGGTTTCCTGCAGCGCGGCTATCAAGGTGACATGGGCTGGCTCCATGACACTCGCGATAGCCGCAGGTCGCCCGATTGCCTGTGGCCGCCCGCCCGGTCTGTGATCATGCTGGGTGTGAATTACGGACCGCCGGGAGACCCGCTGGCAGCTCTGTCGCGCCAGGATCGCGGCATTATTTCTGTCTACGCCCGGAACGAGGACTATCATGACGTCATCAAGAAACGCCTGAAGATCCTGGCGCGGTGGATCGCCGAAAAATTCCGGTCGGAAGTCAAGGTCTTCGTTGATACGGCACCCCTGATGGAAAAACCCTTGGCGGCCCGCGCCGGTTTGGGCTGGCAAGGCAAGCACACCAATCTGGTGTCCCGGGACTTCGGCAGCTGGCTTTTTCTAGGCATGGTGATGACCACGCTCAAGTTGCCTTCTGATCCGTCTGAAGCGGATCATTGCGGTTCGTGTCGCGCCTGCCTGGATGTTTGCCCCACCGACGCGTTTCCCGCACCGGGCCAGATCGATGCGCGGCGATGCATCAGCTATCTGACAATAGAACACAAGGGGCCTGTGCCGCGTGATCTGCGTCCGTTGATGGGAAACCGGATCTATGGTTGTGACGACTGCTTGGCGGTGTGCCCCTGGAACAGGTTTGCCACGCAGACAGCAGAATACGCGTTCCTGCCTCGAGCGGAACTCAGCAGCCCGCGACTCGCCGACCTAGTGGACCTGGACGATGCCGACTTCCGCACGCTATTCCGGAAGTCAGCCATCAAGCGGATCGGGCGGGACCGGTTCATCCGTAACGTTCTGATCGCAATCGGCAACTCCGGGACGCCTTTATTGGCCACCGCCGCCGCGCGGCGGCTTGGCGATTCAGCCGCCCTCGTGCGCGGCGCAGCGGTCTGGGCGCTCAAACGGCTGGATCCCGAGCGCGCAGCCAAGCTGAAGGCGGAATATCTTGCAGAAGAGGCGGTTCCGGCTGTCCGCGAAGAATGGCAGGCGTGATGCCTATGCGGCAGCGACACCGATCGGGCAGCTGATGCCCGTGCCGCCCAACCCGCAATAGCCGGCCGGGTTCTTGGCCAGATATTGCTGGTGATAATCTTCGGCGTAGAAGAAATTCGGCTTGTCCAGAAGCTCGGTCGTGACGGCGCCGTAACCGGCAGCAGACAATTTTTCCTGGAATATGGCTTTCGTCGCCTCGGCAAGCTCCATCTGGGCCGGGGTGGTGCAGTAGATACCGCTGCGATATTGCGTACCAACGTCGTTGCCCTGACGCATGCCCTGGGTTGGATCGTGGTTTTCCCAGAACAACCTCAGCATTTCTTCAGTCGAAATCGTCTGCGGGTCATAGACGGTCAGAACCACCTCGTTGTGACCGGTCATGCCGCTGCACACTTCTTCATAAGTCGGGTTCGGTGTATGGCCGGCGGCATAGCCAACCGCGGTCGTGAATACGCCGGGTGTCCGCCAGAATACGCGCTCGGCTCCCCAGAAGCAGCCCATGCCCACGATCAGCCTCTTCATGCCGTCCGGGAACGGTGGCTTGATGGGATTGCCGTTGACGTAGTGGCTATTCTCCACCGACATTTCCTGCAAGCGACCCTTCAAAGCCTTGTCGATCGGAGGCATTTCCGGTTTACGGCGCGACATGAAGAACATCGTCTCTTTATCCTCAGGCGGAAAGTGATTGCTTCCTGAATATGGCGCATCGCGACCGAAGAACTAGGTCAGGCGCCCATCAACCCCTGAATGGGCTGGCCGGATAGATGCCCAGCACCGTCCATTCAGTGGTGAAGAAATCCAGTTCCTCGAAGGCCCACTTTATGGACTGGTCTTCCGGATGACCTTCGACATCGGCATAAAATTGCGCGACCGTGAAGGCGCCGTCGATGATGTAGCTCTCCAGTTTCGTAATGTTGACCTTGTTGGTCGCAAAGCCTCCAAGCGCCTTGTAGAGCGCCGCGGGCACGCTACGAACCCGGAAAACGAGACTGGTGATCATCTTGCGACTGCCTGCTGCCGGGATCAGTTGCTCCGATCCCATGATGAGGAACCGGGTTGTGTTGTGCTCCGCATCTTCGATGTTTTTGCGCAAGATCTGAAGACCATAGCTTTCGGCTGCCAGACAAGAAGAGATTGATCCCTTGGTCTTGTCGCCCCATTTGGCGATGTCCCGCGCGGCGCCAGCAGTGTCGAAATGCACGATTGGTTCGACCGCCAGTTCCGCGATCAGCTTTCGGCACTGCCCCAGCGCATGGACATGGCTATGCACCTCCTTCAGATCGGAGATGCTGGCGTCCACGGTACCAAGCAGGCATTGCTCGATGCGTTGGAAATGTTCGCCGATAATGAACAGGCCGGATTTCGGCAGCAGATGATGGATGTCCGCGACTCGGCCGGCTACCGAGTTGTCGATGGGGATCATCGCCAGCCGCGCTTCGCCGGCCCGCACCGCAGCGAAGGTATCCTCGAATGTCGCACAGGGCAGGAACTGCATGTCCGGATAGACAGCCTGGCAGGCAATGTGCGAGTTGGCCCCGAGCGCCCCCTGGAAAGATATGCGGTTGGCAGCATTCATTCAGTTTACTCCAGCAGAGCGCGGGCACGCTTCAGGTCTTCTGGGGTGTCCACTCCCAACGGCGCGTCATCGACGACGACAGCGTCGATGCGCATCCCAGCTTCCAGGGCGCGAAGTTGTTCCAGCCTCTCCCGCCTCTCCAGCGGGCTTGGGGTCAAGCTGACAAATCGGTCCAGCACTTCTCGCCGCCAGGCGTAAACGCCGATATGGCGCCATATTGGCCCGTCGCCGAATGGCGCATCCGACCGTGTGAAATAAAGCGCTTGGCCAAGCGTGGCCCCGGACGCCAGACTCATCACTGCCTTGACGACGTTGGGGTCGGTGCGCGCCCCCGGGTCCTCTGTCGGGACGACCAGCGTCGCCAGATCCACGGCGGAATCGGCGAGCGGGTCCAGCGCCTGCCGGATCGAGGTTGGGTCTATCGCCGGGAGATCGCCTTGCAGGTTGAGAACGCGGTCGAATATGCAATCAGGATCGTAGATTGCAGCCGCCGCATGCACGCGGTCAGAGCCCGAAGGCAGGGCCGGGTCGGTCAAGATGGCCTCGCCACCGACCCGGGCGATCACTTCGCCGATTGCAGCGTCGCCGCAAGCGACCAGGACAGGCCCCACGTCGGCAGCAATGGCTCGGCGCCAGACATGAACGATCATTGGTTCCCCGGCTATTCTTGCAAGAGGCTTGTTCGGCAGGCGCGTAGCAGCCAGCCGGGCGGGGACAATTACCAGTGCTTTCGGGCTGTTATCGGTCATGGAAGGGGGCCTAACCCGCAGTCACAAAAGGATTTATGTGACATCGTGTCGCCAAGTTGAAACCTGTATGGGCATCCGGCGTCAACCTATAACCGGGACTTGTAATTTTCGTTCCAAAGCCGTCTCGTCATCTATCCGTTCCTGTGTCGGCCTGGGGCGCTCCACATAGCGTTTCAACAATCATCCGGTTCTGACCATGAACTTCAATTCAGCTGCCGCCGCCGTTCTTGTTGTCGGCATCAGCGCCATGGTGATCAGCAAGGTCGGCGATATCCTGGTGCCGGAGACGCGGTTTACCTACGAGGCGGCAGCAGAGGCCTCGAGAGATTCGGCAGAAGCGGCGGATCCAGTGCAGAAAGCGCCGTCTGAGCCGTCTGTCTCCGAGGCTCTGGCCAATGCGGACGTGGCCAAGGGACAAAAACTGGTCCAGTCCAAATGCAAGTCCTGCCACTCCTGGAACAAAGGCGGTCGTAACGGCACAGGTCCCAACCTCTATGGCGTTGTCGGACGCAAGAAGGGCGCCGTTGACGGATACAGTTATTCGTCAGCCATGAAGTCGGCTGGTACCGACTGGACTTACGAAAGTCTCTACGAATTCCTGAAGCGGCCATCAGCCGTCGTGAAAGGCACCAAGATGGCGTATCGCCTACGCAAGTATCAACAACGCGCAGATGTGATCGCCTTTCTCCGAACACTGTCCGACTCACCGCTGCCGCTGCCTGAGATCAAGCCAAAGAATGATGGCGATGAGCAGACTGGGGGCGCCGCCGACCGGAAGTCTGACTAGAGAAGCTGCCGTTTCCGATACGGCAGGCGACTATGAATCGCGATTGCCCTGAAGAGTTTCTGGGTATCGCCAACCTGTTGGCCGACGCCAGCGGCGCCGCCATCCGGCCCTATTTTCGTAGTGGCGTCATCATTGAGGACAAGCCGGATGAAAGCCCGGTGACTGTGGCGGACAAGTATGCCGAGCAGGAAATCCGACAGCGGTTGCAAAAGTACTGTCCCGACCACGGAGTTGTGGGTGAAGAATTCGGCGCTCAGGATGCGGGCAGGAGTCATGTCTGGGTCATTGATCCGATCGACGGGACGCGCAGCTTCATCTGCGGCGTGCCGACCTTCACGACCCTGATAGCCCTGTTGCGCGAAGGCGAGCCCATTCTCGGCGTTATCGACCAACCGGTCTCCGGCGAGCGTTGGCTCGGCGCAAGAGGGCACGGCACCACGCTGAACAGCAAGCGTGTCACCACAAGGGCTGCCGTCGCGCTGGATCAGGCTGCCATGTATACGACGACACCTGACATGTATGAAGAAATTGACGCTCCGGCCTACAATCGGCTCCGATCTGCAGTACACGCGACCCGCTTCGGGCTTGACGGCTACGCCGGTGGATTGTTGGCCAGCGGCCTGATCGACCTGCATGTCGAGGGTGCGATGCAGCCTTGGGATTACATGGCGCTGGTGCCCGTCATCGAAAATGCAGGCGGAATCATGACGGACTGGCAGGGCCGGGGGTTGACCCTTGATACGGGGCGGGGCCTCACGATCGGGGCGTCATGCCCGGAACTTCATGAGGCGGCGCTGTTTGTCCTGAGCTGCTGAACCCACCATCTGTTATCGTTGCGCAAGGGGTTCTCGATTGCCCGCTTTGGTCTGCGGGCTCCCGAGCGGTGAACACTGTCAGCGATCGATTCTGTTACTACACGAATCCTGTGACCGTCGGTCAGCAGTCCGTCAGGTCACGAATGAAGGTCGGCAGGGCAAATGCGCCGGCGAAGATCTCGGCGTTGAAGTAGCGCGTTTGCAAGCCGATGGCATTGATCTGCTGCTGTACCGAAGCGCTGCTGCGCTGTCGCAGTGTGGAATCATCCGTGGCCCAGCCGAAGGCCATGAAGCCGCCATTATAGGTGGGTACCGGCGCCACGAAGAACGCCGGATCGGCAAACAGCTTGCGGAAGGCAGCGGCGCTGGATGTCACCTCTTCGCCCTGCAAGGCCGGCACGCCGTTTTGGGTGATCAAGATACCACCCTTCCGCAGGCAGCGCTTGCAGCCCGTATAGAATTTCTCCGAGAACAAAACAGCGCCGGGGCCGATCGGATCAGTCGAATCGACAATGATGATATCGAAAAGATCAACCGTTTCCGCAACGAATTTTGCGCCATCAGCAATAACCAGATTGGCCCGGGGATCGTCGAAAGCGCCAGCTGAATGGTTCGGCAGGTATTGCCTCGACAATTTCACGACGCCAAGGTCGATTTCGACCATCGTTGCTCTGGCATCGGGATGCTTCAGGACTTCCCTGAGGCAACCGCCGTCGCCGCCGCCGATGATCAGGACATTCAACTCCCGCTCAACTTCCTCTGGGCTCGACGGCCGGTCGGCGACTTTTCTCGCCAGGATTGCCGGATGCGCGAGCATCTCGTGATAGACATACTCGTCGCCTTCCGTCATCTGGATAACGCCATCCAGCGCGAGCACTCGACCGAATAGCCGGTTCTCGAAGATAACAATATCCTGGTGCTTAGTCTGTTCGCGATGAATCAGGGCGTCGATCGTCAGCGACTGGCGGATGCCGTCATGAAGCGTTTCGTGAAACCATTCCATGGCGATCGGGCTCAGACAACAACGCCACGGCGGTGTTCCGAAACCTCAAGGTTTTCAGGAGTGAACGCGTCCCGCAGCGCGCCAACGGCCCGATAAGGGTCGCACTCGCCGCACATGAAGACGTCGACAGCGGCATAACCGCGTTCCGGCCAGGTGTGAATCGAGATATGCGATTCGGCGAGGACCACGACGCCCGAAACGCCGATTTCGGCACCGAACCTGTGTACATAGCTATGCAGGACCGTTGCGCTGGAATCTCGGGCAGCGCGAAGCAGGGTCTCCTTGATCAGGTCGACGTCAGCGAGGTTCTTGGCACCCCACAATTCGATCAAAAGATGCGTGCCGGCGAAGACGCCATCATCCGTGACTTTGAAATAATCCGTCCGTTCAGTCTTTTCCGAGACACCCCCGGGATCTGAACGAACGACGGCCCGCTTGTCGGTGTTCATCTCGCGAGCGGGCGTCTGCCTTTCGTTCGAGAAACCCCTCAACCGGGTAGCAGAGCTTTGCGACATAGCTCTTCCCAAAGATCAGTAGATGGCTCCGGAGCCTCTCGTTTCTTCTCAAGTCGCCGTAGAGCGGCGTGCTGGCGAAGCAGTGAACAGAGGCAGCGAATTAGAGGAAATTTACGCCAGAACAAGGAAAAAGGGTGCGCAGGATTGTCCCGGACGCAGATACGAGGCAACACCATCCGACCGGCTTCGCGGAATCTCCGGCAGGCGCGTTGCTAGAACTGATCTTCCTTGAGCGCCATCACCGTGTCGCCGCTCTCGGCAATGGTGGCGAGCAGGCCGGAAGAACGACTGAGAATGTGGTCGGCGTAGAACCGCGCGGTCTTGATCTTGGCCCCACACCAGGCAGCGTGGCCATTGACGCCTTCGCTGACCGCCGCCGCTGCGGCCTTGCCCATCAGCCACCCTCCCACGACGTTCCCCATCAGATTGAGCATGGGAACCGAATTCGCGGATGCCTTCTGGATGTCGATTGGGCCAGTCGACAGGATCCAGTCGACAGCTGCGTCAATGGCGCCTACCGAGGCCGCAATCGCCTTGCCGGTTGCAGCCACATCGTCATTGCCGGATCCGGCGATGGCACAAGCTTCTGTTCTAAGCCGATTGGTAAACGCTTTCGCTGCCTCTCCTCCATCGCGCAAAATCTTGCGGCCGATCAGATCATTGGCCTGAATGCCGTTGGTACCCTCGTAGATCGGGTGAATGCGGGCGTCCCTCATGTGCTGTGCGGCGCCGGTTTCTTCTACAAAGCCCATGCCGCCGTGTACCTGGACCCCGGTATGGGCGACATCGCAGCCGGTGTCGGTACACCAAGCCTTGGTGATCGGGATCAGAAGGTCCAGATCGCGCTGCGCAGTCCGGCGGGTGTCGGCGTCAGGGTGTTTCTTGGCGACATCCATTCGTGCCGCGGTGTAATAGCACAGGGCTCGCATGGCCTCCGTTTTGGCCTTCATGTCCAGCAGCATCCGGCGCACGTCCGGATGACGGATGATCGGGACGTTTTGTTCACCAGTGGCGATATCCCGGCCCTGGGTTCGTTCCTTGGCAAAGTCCCGTGCCTGCTGCCAGGCGCGCTCAGCAGTGCCCAAGCCCGCCACGCCCACATTCAGCCGCGCATTGTTCATCATTGTGAACATGCAGGCCATGCCGTTGTTCTCTTCACCGATCAGATAGCCGATGGCGCCGTCATTCTCCCCGTATGCCATGACGCAGGTCGGACTGGCATGGATCCCCAGCTTGTGCTCCAGCGATACGGGTCGCAAGTCGTTACGTCGACCCAAGGAGCCATCATCGTTCACCAGAACCTTCGGTACGATGAACAGAGAAATGCCCTTCACGCCATCGGGCGCGCCTTCAATTCGCGCGAGGACAAGATGAATGACATTATCGGTGTAGTCCTGATCCCCGTAAGTGATGAAGATCTTCTGGCCATGGATTCGGAAGGCATCACCATCCCGTACAGCCTTGGACCGCAGCGCACCGACGTCGGAGCCGGCCTGTGGTTCCGTCAGATTCATGGTTCCGGTCCATTCGCCGGTGACCAGCTTGGGCAGGTATTTTTTCTTCTGTTCGTTCGTGCCGTGAGCACTGATTGCTTCGATCGCGCCGACGGTCAGCATCGGGCACAGGGACCAGCCGGTATTGGCAGCATCCCACATTTCCTGCACGGCGGTGTTCAGCGTCCAGGGCAGACCCTGGCCGCCGATCTCTGGATCAAACGGCACGCTGTTCCACCCGCCTTCGACGAATTTCCAATAGGCTTCCTTGAAGCCCTCTGGCGTACGAACCACGCCATTCTCAAGAACCGAGCCCTGCTGGTCGCCGATGTGGTTCAGCGGGCCGATCACCTCGCCTGCCAGCTTGCCGGCCTCTTCCAGAACGGCGTCCACCAGGTCGTCCGTCGCTTCATCATAGCCCGGCAAGTCGGCGATCTCTGGCATCCCGACAACATTTTTCAGGACGAAACGCATGTCCTCGACAGGGGCGCAGTAGTCGGTCATCGTCACCTCGCATCAGTCAGTCAAGAAATTACCTTGGGTCGGATTCACCTGATCAAAGATTAATATAGCAACTTTGGCCGACATTGGTTAGCAGGAGTATGGTCGGCTAGTTTGGCGCGGCAGTCACACGCCCCACAAGTGGCACCTTTTTGCCGGGCCCTGTCCTGCGGTGACAGTGCCTTTCCATCTGCCGCTTCCGGGCCCGCGGCGCTTCGGACAGCCTTCGGCAGACGTCCCCTCGATCGGCGCGCATCTCCGCAGGCGGCAGGGTCATGCCGGGGGGGGGAACGGCGCGGGCCTGATGGATGACCTTTTCGGCGAGGAGGCCCGTGAGGTCGATCACCGAGAGCCATATCCCATGTCCTGAACTGGCCTTCACGGTCAGCGGCACGCAGTACATCAAGGTGCAGACGTTCGAGGACCAGATCGCCGAAAACGATGAGACCGTCCGACTGGAACTGCATGATCCCGAAACGGGGGCGTGGATTCAACGATACGGCATCTGGGTCCGGCCGGAGTCCCTGATGCCCCAGACCCTGTCATTCCGCGGGACGATCCGAGACGGGGCCAATGCGGCGCGCCAGAGTGGAGCGAAAAGGGCTGGCACAACCTGGTACGATGGCTGACGCCAGAATCGCGGCTGGCCTCAACCTTGAACGGCCTTCTGGCTCAGTTCCCACAACCGCTCGATGGCATCGTCGTCGGGGACATGCGCGCCGGGTGGGCACAGCTTGTCCTCGTCGAAGAAGCGTCCACTCACGCTCTCGTATTCCGGCGAGACTGCTACCCTGACAATACGCTCCGCCCCGACCTCCGGCGGAGATGCCGCACGGCTCATGATCACCTGCCAGATCCGCATCGCGCCCCGGAAGTCGCGCAACAGAGCAGTGCGGACGAACCCCGGATTGAGCGCATTCACCGTCACGCCCGTGTTCTCCAGACGCCGGGCCAGCGCAACCGTCGTCCCGTTCAGCGCCAGCTTCGCCCGCGCATAGCCCTTGAGGCTGCTCCAGCCGCGCGTGAGCTGGAGGTCTTCGAAGTCGATCCGCCCCGCGCGCACCATTGCCGAGGACAGGTTGACGATGCGCGCCGGCGCCGAGGCCCGGATGCGCTCCAGCAGCAGCGCCGTCAGCACGAAAGGGCCGAGATGGTTGACCGCCCAGTTCAGCTCGTAGCCGTCCGGGGACACCGTTCTTTGCCGCGTGTTGATGCCCGCGCAGTTGACCAGCAGGTCGATCCGCGGGCACACCTCCAACAGTCCCGCCGCGCAGGCGCGCACGCTCTTCAGCGAGGCGAGGTCGCAGTCGGCGGCGAAGACACGTTCCTCCCCAGCCAGCCGGTTTAATGCCTCGACCGCGTACCGGGTCTTCTCCGGATCCCGGCCGGGAAGATGGAGGGTCGCCCCCATCTCCACCAGCCGCATCGCGGCGACGCGGCCCATGCCGTCGGTGCCGCCGGTGAACACCGCCGTCATGCCAGAAAGATCCCGGCGCACCGCCGTCACGGGACGCCGCCGGGAGCGGATCATGTCGCGGGCCACGCTGAATGCGACGTCGAACATGGAA
>JAPOST010000050.1 GCA_026709535.1 Rhodospirillaceae bacterium | reverse complement strand
TCGCCTTCGGCGGCGTGGACATGCTGGTCGGGTTGTATGATATCCCCGTGATTTATACGACCGTGAAAGGCGTGCTTACCAACACGGTTCCGGTTGACGCGTATCGCGGCGCCGGGCGCCCCGAAGCCGCCTATGTAATCGAGCGGATTGTCGACAAGGCAGCGAGGGAAATGGGTATTCCCGTCGATGAGTTCCGCCGTCGGAATTTCATTCAGCCTGATCAGATGCCCTATGACACCTGCCTGGGCGATACATATGACAGCGGTGAATTCGAAATTCTGATGGACAAGGCGCTGGCCCAGGCGGACTGGTCCGGATTCGAGGCGCGGCGCGCCGATTCCGCCCGTCGCGGCAAGTATCGCGGCATCGGTCTGGCCACCTATATAGAGCGTTGCGGCGGCGGTGCCGCGGAGACGGCGGCCGGGACATTCAGTGAGGATGGCATACTGACCGTCGCCATTGGCACACAAGACAACGGCCAGGGTCACCAAACTTCCTATACTCAGATTCTCTCGAATGAGCTGGGCATTGATGCGGAAAACATCCGTATTTTTCAAGGCGACACTCATCGTACCCCGCCCGGGATGACGGGCGGCTCGCGATCCGTCCCGGTCGGCGGTGCGGCCATGCTGGGTCTAGCAAAAAAAATCATCGAAAAGGGCGGGAAGACTGCTGCGGAAATGCTGGAAGTCGCAGTCGCAGATCTCGAGTACAGCGACGGCACCTATCACGTTGCAGGCACGGACCGGCAAGTTTCCCTGTTCGATGTCGTCAAGGCGGCAAAAGAGGAAGGCGAGCCATTGGACGACGATTTCACTCGGACTCCGGAAGCATCAACCTATCCAAACGGCACCCACATCATCGAATTGGAAGTCGACGCCGATACTGGCGAGATCGACATTCTTCGTTATACCGTCGTCGACGATTTCGGCGCAGTGATCAACCCGCTGCTGCTGACGGGCCAGGTTCACGGCGGCATCGTTCAGGGGTTGGGACAGGCCCTGCATGAATTTACCTGGTACGATCCCGACAGCGGACAACTCGAGACCGGCTCGTTCATCGACTACAACATGCCGAAAGCGGACCGCTTCCCGTTCTTCAGCTTCGATACCCGTAACGTCCGCTGCACCACGAACCCGCTGGGCATAAAGGGTTCCGGCGAGGCTGGTGCGATCGGCGCGCCGCCTGCAGCCATCAACGCCCTAATCGACGCCCTGCAGCCTGTTGCCGAGATCGACCATATCGACATGCCGGCCACGCCACTGAAGATATTCCGTGCATTGAGCGCGGCACGGCAGGCCGAATAGCATTGCCGGCCCGGTCTCCATTGTCTTATCGCCTGTCGACGCAATGGCGGGAGGCAGCGCTTCCTGTGCTCGCCTGGCAGCTGCTTCCGGCTCTTTCCGAGGTCCGGATAACGATACCTGACCCTGGGACCAACCATGTTTGCCATGCTCGGTTCGCCGTGCAGACTACAGGCGAGGAATGGACGTCTCCCCAGTTGTTGACCCAACCGGAGCATCGCCGGGCCAGGGTCTATGGGAACCGGACGAAACGGCGGTCCTCTTGATCAAGACACTGCTTCAGCGCCTGTCGAAAAGCCCGCGCTGTGGTTACGCAGAAACGCTGTCATGAGCCGTCGTCAGCCTTATGACGGAATCGTTGTGACGACGCCGGTCAGCGTTCCCTACGTCCGGTTTTCGACCAAGGGGGCGCACTGGTGGATTGGTCGTGCGCTGGCGACATTGGTGGAAGATTCCGGCCTGACCAAGGAGCAGTTTGACGGGGTTTGCGCGACCAGCATGTCACTGCATCCGGACACGGCTGTCGGCATTGTCCAGCATCACGGCCTGAGCCCGCGTTGGCTGGACCACATTCCGATGGGCGGCGTCAGTGGGATCGTCGCCATGCGCCGCGCTGCCCGCGCGGTCCAGTCAGGTGACGCCAACATTGTCGCATGCATTGCTGGCGACACGAACCACATCGACAGCTTCCGCCAAGGCCTTGAGAATTTCAGCCAGTTTGGCAAGGATGCAGTCTATCCCCTTGGAACCGGTGGGCCAAACGCCAGTTTTGCCTTCCTGACCGACTATTACATGCGAGAATACGGCGCGACGCGGAAAGACTTCGGCAAGATCTGCGTGGCCCAACGAGACAATGCGCTCGCCTATCCGCACGCGCTGTTCAAGGCGCCGCTGACCCTGGACGAGTATATGTCAGCGCGGCCTATCGCCGATCCGATTCACCTGTTTGATTGCGTGATGCCTTGCGCCGGCGCCGAGGCCTATTTGGTGATGCGCGAGGAGCAATCGGTGGATCTGGGCCTGAAATTCGCGCGCATTCTGGGCACCATTGAACGACACAACGCATTCGCCGACGACCCCATCCAGTATCGCGGCGGCTGGGCGGTCGATCGCGAGGATTTGTATGGAATGGCCGACCTGACGCCGGGCGACATCGATTTCTTCGAAACCTATGACGATTATCCGGTCATTAACATGCTCCAATTTGAAGACTTGGGGTTTTGCGACAAGGGTGAGGGACCCGATTTCGTACGCCGCCACACGATGACCACCGACGGCAGCTTTCCCATCAATACGTCCGGCGGTCAGCTCTCTGTTGGCCAGGCGGGCGCCAGTGGCGGTTTCCTGGGGATTGTAGAAGCGATTCGGCAAGTGACCGGCCAGGCGCTGGGCAATCCGGTACCGGACGCCGAAATTGGTCTGGTCGGCGGTTTCGGGATGATCAGCTACGATCGGGGGGTCTGCTCTGCTGCCGCCATTCTGGCGGCAGGACGCTGATCCATGGCCAGTCCGCTTCGCAGATCGAAGCGCAAGAATCCGGTCATCCGGACGCGGGTTCCGCAGCTGCCGCCGATGGCGCGCAGTCGAATATTTCTCGGCCTTACGTCTGCGGCCGCCAGGGGTGTCTTCGAGTTGCAGGTCTGCCGGGAGTGCGGCGCGATCCAGTATCCGCCGCGCGAGGCCTGCCATGTCTGCCTGTCCGACGGACTGGACTGGAAAGAGCAGAGTGGCGCCGGCCAGCTGGTGGCGCACACCATGCTGCGACACGCGATGGAAAACTACTTCCGCGAACGACTGCCCTGGCGGCTCGGTATCGTCAAACTTGACGTGTCGGACGACCTGAGGAATCCACACCCAGCGCCCAGTCTCATCGTCCATCTGCATGGCGACTGCCCGGAGCCCCCTGCCCCGGTCCGTGTTTTCGCGATGCTGGATCGCTCAGGCCAGGCCATCCTGGTTGCCCTGCCGGAAAAGGATACACCACACATGACCGACGATCTGCAGATGCGGGAGATGACCTGCGATCCCAAGTTTCGGAAATCTCTCGTCACAGACGGCAAGAGCCCGGTCGGCCAAGCGGTGGTAAAGGAACTGATCAAGGCCGGATCAGACCTAGTGTGGGTCGGCGAGGCCGCACCGTGGAAGAAGATTCCCGGCTGGGACGAAATCAAGGCGTTACAGGACGTCACCGTTGTCGATCTGGATGTCACCAATCCGGATTCGGTCAGAAGATGCGCGGCGCAGATCGGTCAGAAGGTCGATATCCTCATAAATACTGCCGAACAGCACCGCGCATACCGGATCGACGGCCGCCATGGCACCGAAAACGCCCGCGCCGAAATGGAAATCAATTATCTTGGCTTGCTGCGTCTGGCGCAGGAATTCGGACCGGTGATGCGGTCCCGCGCTGCAGACACGGAAATAAACGCGGTAGCATGGGTCAATATCCTATCGATCTATGCGCTCTCCAACAATCCGAACCAGAGTACTTTTTCCGCCTCCAAGGCAGCGGCGCACTCTCTCGCCCAAGGTATTCGAGCCAGCATGCAGCAAGCCGGCGTACGGGTCATCAATATATTCCCCGGACCGCTGGACGTGGAATGGAATCAGGAGTTGCGGCCGCCAAAGGTATCACCCAATGCGCTTGCTCGGGAGATCGTGAAAGCTCTTCGGGGCGGCGCAGAAGACGTCTATCCGGGCGATATCGCAAAGGATTGGTACAAGCGTTGGCGCGAAGATCCGAAGGTTCTGGAGCGGGAATTGGCTTTTGCAGATTGAGGCATGCCCGATGGGCGGCATTCAGCGTCCGGCGATTGATCGGATAGCGGCGCCGAGGAAATCGGGCTTGGGCTGCGAGGCACTCGAGGCTGAGCCCGGAGTCATCAGGTCCCCCGGGCGCTTCGGTCGAGATGCCTGTCCAAATCGGAAAGGAGCAAAAACATGCAATCCACCACCAACCCGCTACTCGACATTTTAAGTGGGATCGCGCAACGGCAGATCAGGGTAGTTGACCTGACCCAGACGCTTGATCCCGATTTTCCACAGATTGAACTGCCGCCGGAAATGGGCCGGTGCTGGCCGTTCCGCCTTGAGGAAATATCCCGCTATGACGACCGGGGCTCAGCCCCCTACTGGAACAACTTTTCCTGCGGCGAGCATACGGGCACCCATTTCGATGCGCCGATCCATTGGATCTCCGGCCGCAACTTGCCCGATAACAGCACCGATACAATCCCGGTTGAGAAGATGGTGGCGCCAGCCTGTGTCATTGATTGCGTCAAACATGCCAGACAAAACCCTGATTTCTTGCTGACCGCCGAATTCCTGAAGAATTGGGAAGAAGAAAATGGTCGGATTCCACAAGACTCATGGGTCCTGATGCGGACAGACTGGTCGAAACGCAACGATCCAGCCGCGTACCAGAATTTCGACGAGGAGGGGCAGCATACGCCGGGACCGGCCACAGATGCTGTCCGCTTCATGGTTCAGGAACGCAACATCCTGGGGTTCGGCAGCGAGTGTATCGGCACCGATGCCGGGCAAGCCATGCATCTGCGCCCTCCCTACCCCTGTCATTACTACGTCCACGGTGCGGGCAAATACGGCTTGCAGTGCCTGACCAATCTGGATCAACTACCGTCGACCGGCAGCGTGATTTTCAGTGCGCCACTGAAGATCAAGCAAGGCAGCGGCTCGCCGTTACGCGTCTTGGCGTTCGTGTGCGATGGTTAGGATGACCTTCGTGAAGGGGGCTTGTCTTCTACCCAGGCGTTTTCAGTGGTAGCGTTCCTCTGGAAAAGAGGGGTGCGCGCTGGCTGACGGGAGTGATCGGCCGCAGTATTTTCCCCTTGATCGCACAACGCAGCGAAGCATCAGAAACCGCTTCAATCATGGGACAGCTTCAGGATGATATGTGAACCGACTGGAAGCGAACGGGTGAGCGACGACCTGACCCATGTATCATGGCGTCGCGCATTTCGCATGTTTCCGGAAACCGGGCCACGGCGGATCCGATGACGTTTTCTCCCCCCTCCAGCGCCCTGCCCTCCGAGCCGCCATCGTACGATCGGTACGACATTGTGATCATCGGCGGAGCAATTTATGGTTCGTCGGTAGCTTGGTGGCTGACCCGTAATCCGGACTTTGACGGATCGATCCTGGTGGTAGAGCGCAATCCTACCTATCAGTTCGCGTCCACAACGCACACCAACAGCTGCATGCGGCAGCAATACTCCAGCGAATTGAACGTCCGTATCTCGCAGTTTGCCGCCGCTTTCGTAAAGAACTTCCGCGAATGGATGGATAACGATTCCCGCGTCCCGGATCTGCCGTTGATCAGCACGGGCTATCTGTACCTTGCAGACACCGAGGACTTCGCCCGCGAGCTCCTGGAAGCGCAGGCCATCCAGGCGAAGTGCGGCGCGGGAACCCGGCACATGCGCGTGGAACAGATTGCCGAGGAATACCCGTTCTATTTCCTGGACGATATTGTCGCCGCCAACCACAATCCGATCGACGAAGGCTATTTTGACGGCGCAACGATGTTCGACTGGTGGAAGCGCACAGCACGGGAACGCGGTGCCGAATACATTGCCAACGAGGTCGTGGATCTTGCCGTCAACCCGGCCGGCACCTCAATAGACGCCATCATCCTCAAGTCGGGCGAACGGATCGGCTGCGGAACGGTGATCAATGCCTCCGGACCGCGTGCAGCGCGCACCGCGAGTATGGCCAACATTGATCTGCCGGTCGAGCCTCGCAAGCGGTTCACCTTTGTCTTCGCGGCGGAAAGGCCGATTGATCAGCCACTGCCCCTTACGATCAATCCATCAGGCGTTCACGTACGCTCTGATGGTGCCTACTATATGGCTGGATGTGCGCCGCAGGAGGATCTGGCGGTGGATTACGACGACTTTGTCGAGGATCACGACCGGTGGGAAGCACATGTCTGGCCGGCCATCATGGAGCGAATTCCGCAGTTTGATGCGCTTCGCCTGATCAATTCCTGGGCAGGGCATTATGCCTATAACAGGTTCGACCATAACGCCATCACGGGCCGCCACACCAGCATCGAGAACTTTGTCTTTGTGAACGGCTTTTCCGGGCATGGCCTGCAGCAATCACCGGCAATTGGTCGCGCAACGTCGGAACTGATCCTCTACGGCGAATACCGCGAGATCGATTTGAGTCCGTTCGACTACCGCCGTATTCCGGAGAACCAGCCTTATGTCGAAGCTGCCGTGATCTGATGGCAGCACGGCTGACGACAACCCCAAGCGTCTCGCAAGAGACGCCTGCATGACGAGGTATTCCATGAAACCGCCCTTCCGCGCTGATCATGTCGGCAGCCTGCTGCGCCCCGATTCGCTGATCAAGTCCCGAAGGCATCTGTTATCGACGACGCGGAATTGGGCGCCCGTGAAGACGCCGCCATCGTCGAGGCGGTAAAGAAACAGGAAGCTGTCGGCATGCGATCGGTGACTGACGGCGAATACCGGCGGGAAAGCTTTCATTTTGATTTTATCAGCAAGATCGACGGCATTCAGACCAACTTCACGATCAGGGGCGCCTTTGCCCAGGGAGAAAAGACCAGGAAAGGTGGCGAAAAACAGGTACCGTTGACGGTGGAAGTCGTGGATCGGATGCAACGGCCGGCGCGTGGCATTGAGGTGGAAAATTCCAGATATCTCCAGTCCAGAGTTGGCCCGAATTCAGCGCCAAAGATCACCATACCATCGCCGACCATGACGCATTTCCGCGGCGGCCGAGACGCCATCAGCCGTGAGACCTGTCCGGAGATGGCCGATTTCTTTGCCGACTTCTCCAGCCTTTACAGGCAGGAAGATTACCGCTCTTGCCGACTCAGGCTGCCGCTACGTCCAGTTCGATGACACCAATCTGGCTTACCTGTGTGATTCCAAGATGCGGAACGCCGCCCGTGCCCGCGGTGAAGACCCGGATGAATTGCCGCGAACCTATGCAGCGATGATCAATGATTGCATCGCGGATCGACCCTCGGACATGGCTGTCTGCGTTCATCTGTGCCGTGGCAATGCTCGCAGCATGTGGTTTGCGGAAGGCGATTACGAACCGATTGCCGACAACCTTTTAAACCTAACCGATGTCAATGGTTTTTTTCTGGAATACGACGACGAACGATCCGGCGGATTTTCCCCGCTGCGCTATGTGCCGAAAGGCGACAAGAAAATTGTTCTGGGTCTCGTCACAACCAAACACGGCGAAATGGAAAGCCGTGATGAGTTGAAAGCGCGCGTAGAGGAAGCTTCAAATTTTGTCGACCTGGATCAACTCTGTCTGTCGCCACAATGCGGCTTCTCGTCGAATGCAATCGGCAACGTCATCACCGAACAGGAACAGTTCGACAAACTCGCCATGATTGTCGACCTTTCCAAGGAGATCTGGGACACAGCCTGAAGACGACGGCGGCGTCAGAGGGCAACAGTACGGCGAAATTTCTGGCCTCCGGCTATGTCAAGGTCGGGAGCCTGCGGATCTTTCGCACTGGACGACGATTAGTCTGCACGATGATCATGCAGTAAACCACTTCAGCAAACCCAGCGGCCTGTCTCGCGCTTGGCGTCCTGATCCTGAACGCTCATGGCAAAGCGGCGAAGATCAGGGACGCGTTGGTGCCGCCAAAGCCGAAAGAGTTGGAGAGCGCCTTTCGGATTGGCCGTTCCCTCGCTGTGTGCGCCGCCAAATCGATGTCGCAACCTTCCGATGGATTGTCTAGGTTCAGCGTCGGCGGAGCCAACTGGTGTTTCAAAGCCAGAATTGAATAAATCGCTTCTGCGCTGCCGGCTGCCCCCAGCAGATGCCCGATGGCTGATTTTGTCGACGACATGGTCAACGCGTAGGCGTGATCGCCGAACAGCTGCTTGACAGCCCCAAGTTCGATCTCGTCGCCGAGCGGCGTCGACGTGCCGTGGGCATTGATATAATCGACTTCGTCGGCATTGAGTCTGGCTCGCCGCAATGCGTTGCGCATGGCGCGGAAGCCGCCGTTGCCGTCTTCGGCGGGGGCGGTTATGTGATACGCGTCGCCTGACAATCCGTAGCCGACAAGTTCTGCGTGGATGTTGGCACCGCGCTTCTTGGCATGCTCCAGTTCCTCAAGGACCACGATGCCCGCGCCTTCGCCCATCACGAAGCCGTCTCGGTCCTGGTCCCAAGGACGCGAGGCCCGTAACGGTTCATCGTTGAAATTTGTCGACATGGCCCGGGCTGCACAGAAGCCGGCCATTCCGAGGCGGCCTATCGGCGCCTCTGCGCCGCCGGCGATCATCACATCAGCATCGTCCAGCATGATAAGCCGTGCGGCATCGCCAATGGCGTGTGCGCCGGTCGAGCAGGCAGTGACAACCGCGTGGTTTGGACCACGAAACCCGTACTTGATCGAAACATGGCCCGACGCTTCGTTGATCAGAGCTGACGGAATGAAAAAGGGCGACAGCCGACGCGGACCGCGCTCGTGCAGCACGATCGAACCTTCATAGATCGTTTTCAGGCCGCCGATGCCGGAGCCAATCAGGACGCCGCTGCGATCCTGCATTTCTTCGGTATCCGCCACATAGCCCGAATCCGCTACGGCCTGTTCAGCCGCGGCGATGGCGTAGATGATAAAATCGTCAACCTTTTTCAGATCTTTCTTTGCGATTGTTTCTTCGGCAATGAAGGGAGTTACATGTCTTGGCAGATCGGACAAATCCTCGCCGAGGTCCGGGCGAGTTATCTGACCGGCAACCTGACAGGACAAGTCAGAGACGTCCATCCGCTTGATAGCCCGGATGCCGGACCGCCCTTCGATCAGATTTTTCCAGTTTTCCTCCACCGATATTCCGAGTGGCGTCGTAAGGCCAAGACCGGTAACGACGACGCGCTTCATAACGCCCGTTCTCCTGCAGCGTACGCCGTTGCGACGCGTTGTGAGTTATCTCTAGTGGGAGCGAATGCCCGTTTCCAGTGTTCCTGTATGACTGGCAGGCATGGCATTATCGGGATGTCGACCCGGGTCGTCATCCGTTGATGATCGCTGTCAGCCAATCAGGATTGCTTGTTGGAAACAAACGTAATCGCGTCTTTGACAGTCGCTATTTTCTCTACCGCGTCATCCGGGATTTCGATGTCGAACTCTTCTTCGAAAGCCATGATGAGTTCGACCGTGTCAAGGCTGTCCGCGCCAAGATCGTCGATGAAGCTAGCGTCCTCGACAACCTTAGCCTCGTCGACGCCCAAGTGCTCGACAACGATCTTCTTCATGCGATCTGCAACGTCGCTCATATCACTCTTTCCTTGGTATTCTTCCGATGAACGATTGCCAAGCGTGCCCAGCAAATCGGACAATCCGACTTGGATGATCGGACATGCGCGCCCCAGCACTCTATCGCCACGCGCCTTTTGACGCGGAAAAGGCAAGGGTTCCGGTAGTTGCCTTCAATCGTGTTCAGACGCCTTTTCGAGTACCTCATCTGACGCGATTTGATCAGTCGGAGGTAATCAAACTGCAGCCTGATCGACACGGGTCGATCATTGGACCAGAGAAACCACCTGCCTCGCAGCCTGTTTTGCACCGCCGGACGTCGCGAAGGAGAACAAGGCCCCTTCGGTTTGAATAATGGCAGAGTGACGAGATGTCGGCGGCACTTGTTACCGCTGACTACCGGTTCTCACATCCCTTTGCGAGATATGCGACGGCGAGTTCCGTCTTATGAGACGCCCTTGCTGGTTCCGAAACCGTTGTGGGCGACGTCTTGGCAGAAATCAACTGCTGGCGCGTCCAAGATCGCACCCCATATGCTTGATAGGCAAGAAAACCAAATCCCAAGGAGTTCCCAATGCGCACCCTGGCTCCGTTGAGCCTTGCCGCCGTGGCCTTTGCGTCTTTCTCAACCGCGTCACCGGTATGCGCCAAATCTTTCAAGTCCAGCGTCGGAACTCTGAAAGTGGTGACCGTCGCCCAAGGCCTGTCCCATCCTTGGTCGTTAGCCTTTCTGCCGAACGACGGGATGCTGGTAACCGAGCGCGACGGGCGAATGCGTGTCGTCACCCAGCAAGGCGATGTTGGCACCCCTCTGCGGGGGCTGCCTCGCATCGCGGCCTATGGCCAAGGCGGCCTTTTGGATGTTGTCGTTGATCCGGACTTCACGACCAACCGCACCATCTTCTTCGCGTTCAGCGAGCCTGGACCCGGCGGCGCGGGCACGTCCGTAGCCCGAGCCGAGTTGCAGGACGGCGCACTGGAGAACGTGAAGATCATCTTTCGTATGACGCCGAAGACTTCAGCCGGCCGCCATTTCGGGTCGCGTATCGTCATTGCGCGGGACAGCACCCTTTTCGTCACTATTGGCGACCGCGCCGAACGAAAAAAAGCGCAAGATATGACCGACAATCGCGGTATGGTTATTCGTATCAGGAAGGACGGGTCGATTCCGACGACCAATCCCTTCGTTGGACGCAACGGCTACCGCCCCGAAACATGGTCGTACGGCCATCGCAACCCTCAAGGCGCCGCTCTGCACCCGCAGACCGGAGATTTGTGGATTCACGAACATGGTGCCCGCGGCGGCGACGAGATCAATGTATCACAGGCCGGTCGGAATTACGGTTGGCCGATAATCAGCTACGGGCGCCACTATTGGGGCGGGAAAATCGGCGAAGGAACCAGTAAACCGGGCATGGAACAGCCGATCCTCTACTGGGACCCATCCATTGCGCCGTCAGGCATGGCCTTTGTCACGGGGCCGGTGTTCAAGGCATGGCGCGGCGATCTTCTGGTCGGCGCATTGAAATATCGCATGCTTTTACGTTTGCGGTTCAATGGCACGCGCAAGATTGAGGAAGAACGCTTGTTGCAGAATATCGACGAGCGTATTCGCGACGTGCGAATCGGTCCACGCGGCTATATCTGGCTGCTAACTGACAGCAGCGATGGCAAGATCCTTCGTGTAGAACCTGCTCGATAGACGCTGTCAGCCAGCCGCCAAACGTCGAAACAACGCTTGGTTTTGCCATTATTTCCGCGTGCGAGTCGCTCGAGAAATGGCGGGAAACATAGCCGCTTTATCGAGACTCAAGCAACGTCAGCACTCGCAACTGCAGACCAGCCGGACATCGCACCAAGCAAGTTGTGAAGAGTTTGGTTTCGTGTAGCGGTCGGATTGGGCAGGATGAAACTGTCAGGGGACTGCTGCAGCGACGGATAGTCCAGTCGGGTCTGCTTTCTCCACCGATCGGTCGGATGCTCGGTAACCGCGACGATCTCAAGTGATTATGCCGCATACCGTTTGTGCCCGACGCGGCAGGGCAAGGGCTTTGACAAGTGCGTTTCATCTGCGCGGAATTGCTGCACACCGATTTTGTCGAGTTCTTCACGGAGTCGGATCTTGTCAGTGCCGGTCTGCAAAAGATCAATCGAAGAAATCGTGGGATCGGACAGGTTGGCAGTTGCGCCGCCCGCTGTATTGGCAAGCGTATTCGAAACCAGGCGCCGTAGATGTTGGGATCAGGAAGCCGCAGGGTCGGAGTAGTTTACACAGATCTTGGCGCTGTCCTGCACGGACAGCGAATCACCGGTCAGGCCGCACATGTGCACATCCGATGCGAACTGGCTCTTGCAGAAATTCGTGCAATGCGCGCACACGCCATACCGCAGGCCGTCTGTCTTGTTTTGGAGACAATCAACCACCCGGTCCAAGAACTCACTGGCCTCTTCAAGTTGATTGCCGAGCGAGCGAGCCACGGAGTTGACGCACCCCAGCGGATCGTTCTTCAGAATTGCTTCACCCTGCTCGGTCAGGTTGAGCAATACCGCGCGTCGATCCCGATCATTGGTTTCGCGGACGATCAGGCCTTTGCCTTCAAGAGCCTTGATAGTCTGGGACATGGTTCCGCGAGTAGTTCCCAGATAATCGCTGATTGCAGTTGGCGTACGCGAATATCGGTTGGCGCGGCCAAGATATCGAAGCACTGCCCACTGAGCCGGGTTGAGGCCATCCGAAAACTGCAAGCAGTGAACCGCGCGGCCCAGACGGTCGATCAGATTGGTCATGCGCGCCACCGACGCTGTATCGTCGGCGCTGCCTACGTGTATGTTCGAAGCCTTGGCGTTGCATGGCGCGCAGTCCTGAGTCGCTCGACCGTTGAAGGCCGAGGATGACGATATCGGGATTCTGGCGGACGACATATCGGTCATGAAATCCTAACTATGTCGCATCCCTGACGATGTCGAGTCGCTAATTTATGCTTGAAACTTTGTTCCTGGCGATATATTTTCGACTCGAAATCAGTTAAAAATTCAATCGAAGAAAGGATGCGGTGGCCCCATGGCATACGCGGATTCTGCTGCAACCGAACGGAGCAATCGGCGCTATATTTCCGCGGCGATGGATGCTCCTGTCCTTGAGCGGGAGTATGAAGTGGACTTGGCTCGGCGCTGGAAGGAAAAGCGCGACGAGCGGTCCATGCACGAGATTATCGAAGCGCACGCCCGATTGGTCGTACGCATCGCCGCTGGCTTCCGGTCGAGTGGTTTGCCGATGGCCGATCTTATGCAAGAAGGCAACATCGGCCTTATGGAAGCGGTTGAGCGGTTTGATCCAGAACGCGAGGTCCGGTTCTCTACCTATGCCTCTTGGTGGATCGTTGCCTCGATTCAGAACTATATATTACGCAACTCTTCTATCGTTCGTGCGGCAACGACGCCAAAGCAACGTCGTCTGTTCTTTAACCTCCGGCGCCTGCGAGCCCAACTGAGCACCGGTTTTGACGGTCAGCTGACCACCGACGAGCGGCAGATAATCGCCAACAAGTTGGATGTGACGGTCACCGAGGTAGAGCGCATGGAACTTCATCTCACCCGCCCAGATCAATCGCTTAACGCGTCGGTAGGTTTAGAGGATGATGGCGCTCAGTTCCAGGATCTACTGGAAGATAGTGGCCCGGGACCGGAGGGAATTGCCGCTAATGCTAGTGGTCGTCGGACGCGGAAGCAGTGGCTGGAAACGGCGCTTGATAAGCTGACTCCGCGGGAGAGGCGAATTATCGTGCGACGTTTCCTAGAAGAAGACAAGAGCACGCTCGCCGAGATCGGTGTTGAGTTCGGTGTCAGCAAAGAGCGGATCCGCCAAATCGAGAGTCGCGCGCTTCAAAAGATGCATGCGTCTCTGACCCAGATGGGCGGCAATCCGACAGACCTGTTTGACAGCTAGTCCGGCCAATGCCCGAAATAACGGACGGTTGGCTTCTGTAGTCCCCATCGTGACAAGCTTCTTGAAACTGCAAGAAAGCGCTAGCAATGTCGATAAACCGCTGTTGAAGCTGTTGGCCGCCTAGGAGGTATCGACTTCCGGGTAAATGCAAAAGCGGTTTGCTTCCTTGCGGCGCGACGAAATACGCGAGCGAGACCGTCACGCAAGGGGCTGAGGACATTACCCAGCAGAACAGGCTTCGTCGACCAGAAAGAATGGCTTAGAGCGTTTCCACGCTAACCGGATTCTTCTAACCGGATTTCTGTCTTTCCATTT
>JAPOST010000127.1 GCA_026709535.1 Rhodospirillaceae bacterium | reverse complement strand
GGGTGAACGAGATCGACAGCGAACTGTTCGTTCCGGTCCCCAGAGAGCTGATGCCGCCTTTCCGGCGGTGTCGTCGGTACCAATCCAAGGTTATGTGCTGCTAGAAGCACTGCCATCCGCATCATGATGACCTTCGCCATCCTCGCGCCATAGGCCTTCTGCAGGGCATCCGCCGCATTGAGAATCTTTGCGAACTTGCGTGTTCGGAAGGCGATGTCCATGGAAATGGATCGAAATTGTTACTTTATAGGTAACAATTTTAGACCATGAATCAAGGCATATGGTCAAGCCTTCGGAGAAAATGTGTTTACCGCCACGCTGTTTGGGCAATCCCGATAGAGGCAGGCCTCGATCCGGTCGGAGACTCGCCGCGCGGATTCGTGGATCGAATCGCGCGCCAGATGCGCATAGCGCGCCGTGGTATGCACCTGGCTGTGGCCGATCATCGGCAGGCTCTCGCCCAGCGCCGGCGCGCGCGGCGAAGGAATGCCGGCAGTCATGCAGGCGCATGTCTTCCAGCCCGGCGCGCTCGCGGATCTTGACCCAGTGCCGCTGCAGGCCGGTCAATGCCTTGCCGGTCTGTGTGCCCGGGATGACATGGGGGTTGCCCTCTTTCCTTGGGATACGCGCCAGCGCGTCCAAAGCGGACGGCGACAACGGTACCCGGAGCAGACCGGTCTTGCTTTCCTGAAGCCGCGACTCCCGCGCCTCCAGGTTGACATGTTCCCAGCGCAGCTTGATGACCTCGCTCTTGCGGCAACCGGTGAGCAGCAACAGACGAATCGCCATCGCGGTATACGTCATGCTGCCGCCCTCGCATTCCGCTTCATCCAGCACACGGCCGAGCCGTTGGAACTCCTCGTCGGTCAGGAAGCGCTCATGGCGGTGCTGCCGGTTCTTCGTGATCTGCCGGCAGGGATTGCTTCCCTCCGGGATCAGCTCCTGCTCCTCGGCGGCCCGGTAGATGCGCAACAGCATCTCCACCGCCCGGTTGGCGGTGGACGGCGTCGCGGCAATCTTGTGATGAAATGCCGGCACCGCCGCATGATCGACCGAAAGCGCCGGCAGGACGTGCTTATTGATCGTGCAGCGGTAGGACGCCTGCGACGCTTCCTTCAAGCGCACATCGACCACTTCCTTGAGATAGACCGCCGCCAGATCGGCCACCGTCGGCCCTTTTGCCTCCTTGACCGCCAGCGGTTCCGGGACCGGTTCTTCACCCGCCTTGATGCGGGCCACGATCAGCGCTGCCCGGCGGCGCGCCGCGTCCATGATTACATGAACCTTGGGGAATCCGCCGCTTGTACGCCACCTCCCTGCGAATCGAAAATCGCTGCGGCCACTTTACGCAGCGCCGTTTTATTGCCGGTTCAGAAGCCGGTATGTTAGCATTTTCGTGACTGCAGAATGTTCAGTCCGAGCGCTTTGTCGCTTTGAATTTCTTTAGAAAAATCAGCAATTTTCGCAGATATATGGCCTCGCGCTTTGGCGTTGGCGAATTGGCGTTTGCTGCGAAAAGGGACATCGGTTTTTGGCTTCAGAATCGACACACACCAGCGGCATCGCCGAGCGGTATGCCACTGCACTGTATGACATGGCTGACGAGACGAAGCAGCTTGATGTGGTTGCCAAGGACCTGAGGGATCTGAAGGCGCTATTGATGGAAAGTGAAGATCTGCGCAGGCTGATTCGCTCTCCGCTGATCGCGCGTGAGGACCAGACCAAGGCGATCACCGCCGTGATGCGCAAGGCAGGCGCCAGCGATCTGACCCGCCGATTCGTCGGGGTTGTAGGCCGTAACAAGCGTCTGTTTGCACTCAGCGGCATGATCAACGCCTTTCTTTATGCGCTGGCCGTACGCCGCGGGGAGGAGACAGCCCATGTCTCCAGCGCCGTCGCCTTGTCTGATCATCAACAGGCCAGTCTGTCGGAAGCGTTGATAAAAGCCATCGGATCGAAGGTTCGCATCGAAACCGAAGTCGATCCATCACTGATTGGCGGTCTGGTTGTAAGGGTCGGATCCCGGATGATCGATTCGTCGATCAAAACGAAACTGCAACGCATGCAAATTGCGATGAAGGGAGCCTGAGGGCATGGATATCCAGGCCGCCGAAATCTCTGCAATCCTCAAGCAGCAGATTGCCAATTTCGATACCGAAGCCGACGTAGCCGAGGTCGGCCAAGTGCTCTCCGTCGGTGACGGTATCGCCCGCGTCTATGGACTTGACAACGTCCAGGCCGGCGAGATGGTCGAATTTCCCGGCGGCATCAAGGGAATGGCGCTGAACCTTGAAGCCGACAATGTCGGCATCGTCATTTTCGGCGATGACCGGGACATCAAGGAAGGCGATACTGTCAAGCGGACGGGTGCCATCGTGGACGTGCCCGTGGGCGAGGGCCTACTGGGCCGCGTCGTGGATGGTCTGGGCAATCCAGTTGACGGCAAGGGCCCGATCCAGGACGCTGCGCGCGCGCGAGTGGAAGTCAAGGCCCCGGGTATCATTCCACGGAAATCGGTGCACGAGCCGATGCAGACCGGCCTGAAGGCGCTTGATGCGCTGGTCCCGGTAGGGCGCGGTCAGCGCGAATTGATTATCGGCGATCGCCAGACAGGCAAGACTGCCGTGGCGATCGATACTTTCATCAACCAAAAGGGCATTAACGCCGCGGAAGATCCGGCCACGAAGTTGCACTGTATCTACGTCGCCGTGGGTCAGAAACGATCCACGGTTGCCCAGATCGTGAAGACGCTCGAGGAAAACGGCGCGATGGACTATTCCATTGTTGTCGCTGCTACAGCGTCGGATCCGGCTCCGCTGCAATTCCTGGCGCCTTATACCGGTTGCACCATGGGTGAGTATTTCCGCGACAACGGCATGCATGCGGTGATCGTGTATGACGATCTGTCCAAGCAAGCGGTCGCGTATCGTCAGATGTCGCTGCTGCTGCGACGCCCACCGGGTCGCGAAGCTTATCCTGGCGATGTCTTCTATTTGCACTCCCGATTGCTGGAGCGGGCCGCCAAGATGGGCGACGATCACGGTGCTGGCTCGCTGACGGCGCTCCCGGTCATTGAAACCCAGGCGAATGACGTGTCAGCCTACATTCCGACCAACGTGATTTCGATTACTGACGGTCAGATTTTCCTGGAAACCAACTTGTTCTACAAAGGCATCCGTCCGGCCATCAACGTCGGTCTGTCAGTATCTCGTGTGGGTTCGGCGGCGCAGGTCAAAGCGATGCGTCAGGTCGCCGGTTCAATCAAACTGGAATTGGCGCAATATCGCGAATTGGAGGCTTTCGCGCAATTCGCATCCGACCTTGACGCCGCCACCCAGAAACAACTCGCTCGTGGCGCCAGATTGACCGAGTTGCTGAAGCAGGACCAGTATGCGCCGCTGTCAATGGAGGAGCAGGTTGTTTCTATCTTCGCCGGCGTGAATGGCTATCTGGACGACATCGGTATCCGTGACGTGACGCGGTTCGAATCCCAATATCTTGATGCTATCCGGGACGGAGGTGCCGACATCTTGGCTACGATTCGCGACGAAGGCGCAGTCAGCGAGGAAACCGAAGGGAAACTCAAGGCGTTTCTCGGCAATTTCGTCAAGACGTTCGCCTAGGGGCCCGCGGGCTGGCCAAGGGATAAGACAACGCGATGGCGAGTCTCAAAGAACTTCGCAGCCGCATCGCGAGCGTGAAGTCGACGCAGAAAATTACGTCGGCCATGAAAATGGTGGCTGCCGCCAAATTGCGGCGGGCACAGGAACAGGCAGAAGAAGCCCGGCCATATGCTGAGCGTATGGATCGTATGCTCGCGTCGCTAGCAGCCAGTCTGCAAGGACGAAATGGTGTCTCACCGATGCTTGCCGGAACTGGTGCCGACAAGACGCATCTGCTGCTGGTGATCACTTCCGATCGAGGTCTGTGCGGCGGCTTCAATACCAGCATCGTCCGTCGGGCACGCCAGATGGCTAACGATCTGCGGGCTGAGGGAAAAACGGTAAGGATCATTTGCATCGGTCGCAAAGGGCGGGATCAGTTGCGCCGCGATTTTGCTGACGAGATCGTCAATTCGTTCACCGAAGTGGGCCGCCGCAAGCTGAGTTTCGAGGACGCGGACCAAATCGCTGCCCAGGTGGCCGAGTTGTTCACGGCAGGCGAGTTCGACGTTTGCACGATGATCTACAACCGGTTCAAGTCGGTCATCAGTCAAATCGTGACGACGCAGTTGCTCATACCCGTCGCGCCGCCGGAAGGCGACGAGGAAGACAGTGATGGAGCGGCTTCAGCGGTCTATTCCTATGAACCGGACGAAGCCGAAATCCTGGCTGATCTGTTACCCCGCAATCTGGCAGTCCAGGTCTTCCGCGGCTTGCTGGAAAGCGCGGCAAGCGAGCACGGTGCAAGGATGTCGGCGATGGACAACGCCACACGCAATGCAGGAGACATGATCAACGGATTGACGCTGACCTACAACCGCACGCGTCAGGCGCAGATCACCAAGGAACTGATCGAAATCATCTCGGGCGCTGAGGCGCTCTAGAGCACGGGAGTTATCGATGACCAAGAATAGTGTCGGCAAAATCTCGCAGGTGCTGGGCGCCGTTGTGGACGTTCAGTTCGACGGTGAACTGCCGGAGATCATGAACGCCCTGCATACCAGGCTTGCGGACAACACCTTGGTACTCGAAGTGGCGCAGCATCTCGGTGAAGCGACCGTGCGCACCATCGCCATGGACTCGACGGAAGGTTTGGTCCGCGGCCAGGAAGTCACTGACACCGGCTCGGCAATTGAAGTTCCGATTGGGCCGGAAACGCTGGGCCGAATCATTAACGTGATCGGCGATCCGATTGATGAGCGTGGCCCGGTCGGCAACAAGAAAACCGCGCCGATCCACAAGCCAGCGCCGGAATTCATTGAACAGTCGACGGAACAGGAAGTGCTGGCCACCGGCATCAAGGTGATTGATCTGCTCGCCCCTTATCAGCGCGGCGGCAAGATCGGTCTTTTCGGTGGCGCTGGTGTCGGCAAGACCGTCCTTATCATGGAATTGATCAACAACATCGCCAAGACTCACGGTGGGTATTCCGTGTTTGCAGGTGTGGGAGAGCGGACGCGTGAAGGTAATGACCTGTACCACGAGATGATCGAATCCGGTGTGATCAAGCTGGGCAAAGACGATACGAAGGGGTCCAAAGCCGCGCTGGTTTACGGTCAAATGAACGAACCTCCGGGTGCCCGTGCGCGAGTTGGCCTGACGGGTCTGACGCTTGCCGAATACTTCCGCGATGAAGAAGGCCAGGATGTGCTGTTTTTCGTCGACAACATCTTCCGTTTCACGCAGGCCGGTTCCGAGGTTTCCGCACTATTGGGTCGTATCCCCTCGGCGGTCGGGTATCAGCCGACCTTGGCAACGGATATGGGTACGATGCAGGAGCGGATCACCACTACCAAGAAAGGCTCGATCACCTCGGTACAAGCCATTTACGTGCCGGCGGATGACTTGACTGACCCCGCGCCGGCCACCTCATTCGCGCATCTTGACGCCACGACGGTTTTGTCGAGGCAGATTGCGGAATTGGGTATCTATCCCGCGGTGGATCCGCTTGACTCAACCTCACGTATTCTTGATCCGCGGGTTCTGGGAGAAGAGCATTACGAGACGGCGCGTGCCGTGCAGGAAGTCCTGCAATCGTACAAGTCACTGCAGGATATCATCGCCATTTTGGGCATGGACGAACTTTCGGAAGACGACAAACTCGTCGTGGCCCGCGCGCGCAAGATCCAGCGCTTCCTCTCCCAGCCGTTTGATGTCGCCCAGGTATTCACAGGATTCCCGGGCGTTCAGGTGCCGCTGGATGAAACCATCAAGGGTTTCAGAGGGATCGTGGACGGCGACTACGACCATATTCCGGAAGGCGCTTTCTACATGTGTGGCAACATCGACGAAGCGCTTGAGAAGGCGCGCAAGATGGCTGCCGAAGCCGCCTAGCTGCACTGGCGCGGGATTCAGCTGGACGGGCAGGACGATGACTGAAGGAAAAGTCGAGTTTGAACTGGTATCGCCGGAGCGACTGCTGATGTCGGAAACTGTAGACATGGTCGTTGTTCCCGGTGCAGAGGGCGACTTCGGCGTCCTGCCGCGCCATTCGCTGCTGATTTCCGCGGTTCGCCGAGGCGTGATCCAGGCCTGGAAAAACAATACGGTGAGTGACCGGATTTTTGTGGCCGGCGGTTTTTGCGAGGTGACGGCCGAACGCTGTACTGTCTTGGCGGAGGAGGGGGTTCGTGTCGATGACATCGACAAGGACGCCATTCAAGCGGAACTGAAAAATCTGCGCGAGGACGCAGCGGACGCCAAGACACCGGACGAACGGAGCGCAGTGGAATCGCGTATTGCCATTCATGAGGCCATGCTGGAGGCGGCCGGCTAGACACGGAACTTTCGGCATTCAGCATCCCGACAGTCCCAACAAGTGATGTGGAAGGCGCTACTGGACTCGCCAAAACGGACTCCTATATTGCCGTTATCCTATCCGGGTTGGGAATCATCCATACGCCTCCAGTACATTCAGGCAACGACACGCTGATGGGTTCGAGACAAGATCGTGAAACATTGGACGCTCGACGATATCGAATGGGAAAAATTCGACTCCACCAAGGTTGATCCCGACCTGCTCAAGGTGATGAAGGCTGCCAGCCTTGTCGAAAAGAACGGTCACGATTACGGCCGCTACCTCCAGAAAGTATTTGATGATGACCCGGAATTTTCCGCTGCTGCGATCCGGTGGGCCGCAGAGGAGGTTCAGCATGGCGACGCCTTGGGTCGATGGTCCGAATTGGCTGATCCGTCATTCAACTTCCAGGCGGCGTTCGAGGATTTTGCCACGAATATCAAATTGCCGATTGACGTGGGCAAGTCGGTGCGAGGCTCCCGGGTTGGAGAACTCGTGGCGCGCTGTGTCGTTGAATGCGGTACCTCCTCAATGTATTCTGCCATCTCTGCTGCGACCGAAGAACCTGTCCTGAAACAGATTTGCCAGAAGATCGCGGCAGATGAGCTCCGCCATTACAAGCTCTTCTACAAGCACGAAAAGCGCTATCTGGAGATCGAAAAAGTCGGCAAGTTCCGGCGATTTTGGGTGGCGCTGACCCGGGCTGCCGAGACTGAGGACGACGAGTTGGCTTATGCCTATTTTGCCGCCAACAAACACGCCTCGGCCAGCTACGACCGGAAAACCTTCAATCGCGAATATTCGGCCAAGATCTATGGCTTCTATCGCTTCCACCATGTGGAGCGGGCCATGTCGATGGCCTTCAAGGCGGCTGGCCTGAAACCGCATGGCCGCCTGTGCATCTGGATCTCCAAGGCATTGCATGCCGTGCTGAAGAAACGGGCGCGCCTGAACCAGAAACTGGTGGCTGCGCAGGCCAAGGCTGTCTGAGCAACGCCTCCGTGCCGGGAGGTATCGCGTAGCGCCGATGTGGCTATTTGTTCCTGATTTCGGTGATCACCGTTGCGAATTCTGCGAAAATGGCTTGGTACAGTGGCTGTTTGAAATCCACAACCAGGTTCAGCAGTGCATCAGCATCCATCCATTTCCAGATGCGGAATTCCGCATGCTTCCCGTCTAGTCGGATGTCGCTGTCGTCGCCATTGAAGAGCATCGCAAACCACTTTTGCGCCTGACCGACAAAGCGTCCGTTCCATACATTGTCTCGCACGTCGGGAGGAAGGTCATAGCGAAGCCAGCCGTCTGTTTCCGACAGAAGGCGTACTTCGCGGATTCCCGTTTCCTCTTCCAGTTCCCGCAAAGCCGCCGCTTCAGGGTCTTCGCCTTCCTCGATTCCGCCCTGTGGCATCTGCCAGGCTCCAAGCGTATCCAATCGCTCTGCGGCAAAGACGAGACCGTTGCAGTTTATCACCATGACACCGACTCCGTGCCGGTAGAATAGGGGCGGACTGTCAGACCGTGGGGCGGATACAGGCGTTGTCATGGCTTCGACAGATGGCTCGCAAATATTGCTGAAGCTCTGGCTGCGGCGCGGCAGTCAATTTGAGACTGCGCCGCCAATCAGGATGCGGTGGAAGCCGCCGTCTCCAGAATTTCCCTTGGTCTTTTTTCTGGCGGCCGAGGCCGGGCGGGCGAACGGCGGTGCCTTTCCTGGAGGTGCTTGCCTGCCACATTGCCGTTTGTCAGGAGAGGCAGTCCCGCAGAAAAAGACCGGTTTCACCAAAGTGTCGGCCGGCAGGGCCGGCTCCAGTTGCGCCACCAGCCTGCCACACATCCGTCCAGACCGGAGTGCGACTGCCGAGAGAGCGATCGTCCACAACCGAAGAATCAGGCCGACTTTCAATCCGATGATCCTCAAGATGTGTTTGGCCACCTACTTGTCGATCTTCAGTGTTTTGTACAGGGTAATCCCGCGTAACAGATCTACGGCCCGTGCTAGCTGGTAATCATCCTGCTGATCTTTGGTGACGGTCGGCTTGTCGGCGGTCTCCTTGGTATCGGTGTCCTTTTTTTCGGTCGCCTGGTTATCGTTGCGGACATCCAGGGCATTCGGCAGATCGGCCTCACGCCGCCCGCTGCGCGCAGCGATCTTTGTCAGCTTGGCTGGCTCCACAATGATATCCGGCACGATTCCCTTGGCTTGGATCGACCTGCCCGAAGGCGTGTAGTAACGCGCCGTAGTCAGCCGCATGGCGCCCTGACTGCCCAGCGGAATTACCGTCTGGACAGAGCCCTTGCCAAAACTCTTGGTACCCATCACGATCGCGCGTCGATGATCCTGCAGTGCGCCGGCCACGATCTCCGACGCGGAGGCAGACCCGCCATTGATCAGCACGACGATTGGCAGCCCGCCAGCCATATCGCCTTTCTTGGCGTTATATCGGCTGCTGATCTTGGCTTCCCGTCCTCGGGTTGACACGATTTCACCGCGCTCCAGAAAGGTATCGCTGACATCAATCGCCTGGGACAGCAAGCCACCGGGATTGTTGCGCAGATCAAGCACGATAGCGCGCCAGTTCTTGCCCAAAGTCTGCTTGAATTCGGCCAGGGCACCACGTAGTCCCACTGTTGTTTGCTGGGTGAACGCCGTTATCCGGATGTAGCCAACATTGCCAATGGCTCGGTACCTCACCGACTTGACGGTGATGATGGCACGAGTGATTGTCACATCGAACGGGTCGACGCCTTCACGACGTATCCGGACCGTGATCCTGGAGCCGACCGGTCCGCGCATCTGTTTCACTGCATCCCGCAACGAAATGCCGATGATAGGCTTGCCGTTGATGTGGGTAATCAGGTCGTTGGCCTGAATTCCGGCCTTAGCTGCCGGGGTATCATCGATCGGCGAGATTACCTTCACGATCCCGCGTTCGGTTGTAACCTGGATGCCCAATCCACCGAACTTCCCGGTCGTGTTGACCTGCATTTCCTTGAAAGAATCGGTGCTCAAGTAGCTGGAATGCGGGTCCAGCGCCTGCAGCATGCCGTTGATGGCCGACTCGATCAGCTTCTTGTCGGTTACCTTTTCGACATAGCCGGATCGGACACGCTCGAATACGACACCGAACAGATCGAGATATTTGTATGTATCGGTTTCCTTCTCCGTTGCAGCTTGAGCCGGGACGGCGGCCGCCGACAGAAGGAGTACCAAGACCATGACGATGCGTTTCATCCGTCTACCTTGCGTTTGTCGACAGCCAGCCAGGGCTGCGGATTGATGGGGCGGCCATCCTGGCGAAGTTCCAGATACAGCCGCGCTCCCAGTGTTGAATCGGCGCCAACGATACCGACTGGCTCGTCGGCAAGCACCCATTGTCTGTTTACGACATCAATACGGGCCAGACCGGCAACCAATGAGTGATAGCCGTCGGTATGCTTGATGATCAATATCTGTCCATAACTACGAAATGGTCCTGCAAAAACAATTTGTCCGTCATATGGCGCGACCACTTGGGCCCCGGCGCGCGCGATGAAACGGATTCCACTGACAGTGAGGCCATATTGATCTTCGCTCCCATAAGTTCGGGCAACCCGCCCCGAAACTGGCGCCGAGACCTGACCCCGAGCAAGGTGAAATCGGCGCAAGCGCTTCGGCTTGGTCAAGGCGGCGGGGCCAACCGGACGGCCCGGCTTGGCAGAAGATTTTTCACGTTTGATGCCGGATATCAGGTCCTGAACGGTGCGCGCTTTCTTTGTCAGACGGTCCAGACGGCGGCGTATCGCAGCCTTTTCCTCCTGGGTCTGGTTCAGGAGGCGATTTTGCCTTCCCAGCAGCGCCGCCAGATCAAGCCGTGTCTTGCGTAACGATGCCGCTCGCGCTGCGATCTCCTTTTTCTCGCCTGATACCTGGTTCCGCAGGTGATGGTATGCAACCAGCTTGCGCCGCAACTTTTCGGCACGGACCTTCAATTGTGGAACCAGGGCGCGCAGGACAATCATGCTGCGAATGGCATCTTGGGCGTCGGAAAATTGCATTGCCAGTACCCCGGGTGGATTACTTTGCACCCGGCGCAGCGCCCCTATGATCCTCAGAAACTGGCGCTCATTCTGGCGGTAGTTGGCGCCTTCAACCCGGACATTGTTTTCGAGGGCCGCCAGACGCAGTTCAACACGCATCATGGCGGCTTCCTGCAATTGCAGCCGACGCGCCACCTGCACTACCTTGTGTCGGATCGATTGTATACTTGCGGCGTGCATTTCGCTCTGACGAGACAAGGCGGCATCGCGACCAAGCCCCTTGTCGATGCGGCGCTGGATGTCATTCAACCTGTCCTGGTTGACCTGCGCTGTCGCATCGACCGGAATGATCGCGCTGCTGGAAAGCAGCACTGCGAAAAATACTGACAAGATCGGACTATGCAGCGGCCGTCTCCGCCAGCGCCGGCGCAACCGCTTTAGCTTTTGTCAGCAGAGACAGGCCTGTCATGGCCGCCGGTCTTTCGATCTGCATCAAGTCCAGTACAGTGGGCGCGAGGTCAGCCAGGCACCCGTTTTTCAAAGTCTGGCCATGAGCAACATCGCCAATCAGGACAATGGGCACCAGGTTCCGGGTATGGGCCGTATGGGCTTGGCGGGTATCCGGACAGACCATTTGTTCGACATTACCGTGATCGGCGGTCACGATCATGGCGCCGTCAGCGTGCAATATGGCGGCCTCCAGTCGGCCCAGACAGTTGTCGACCGTTTCCGCCGCCTTGATTGCGGCGGCCAGGTCCCCGGTGTGCCCGACCATATCGGCATTGGCATAATTCACCACGATCAGGTCGAACGCGCCACCAAGTACTGCGTCGACCAGTCGATCGGTCAATGCTGGTGCGGACATCTCCGGCTGCAGATCATATGTCGCTACCTTCGGCGACGGCACTAGGATTCGTTCCTCTCCCGGGAAGGGCGTTTCGCGACCGCCGTTCAGGAAGAAGGTGACATGGGCGTATTTTTCCGTTTCGGCGATCCGTAGCTGGCGAAGCCCGGCATTCGCCACCACGGCGCCCAGGACATCCGGGGGCATTTCGGACGGGAAGAGCGCTTCCATCCAATGATTATGGTCGCCGGAATATTCCGTCATGCCCAGTGCCGCTGCGAAGGAGACCCGCTGCGGACGATCAAATCCGTCGAAGACCGGGTCCAGCAGCGCAGTCAGGATTTCGCGCGACCGGTCGGCGCGGAAATTCACCATGAACACGCCATCGCCGTCGTGCATGCCTGTATAGCCGTCAACGATTGTCGGTGAGACGAACTCGTCGGTTTCGTTCCGTGCCCATGCCGTTGCAACTGCCTCGGTCGCTGACGTCGCCGATTCACCTTTGTTACCGACCAATGCCTCATAAGCGCGCGAAACCCGATCCCAGCGTTTGTCTCGGTCCATGGCAAAGTATCGACCGGCTATGGTACCGATCCGTACGTTCTCGCAATCTGCTATGGAAGCCTCAAAGCTGCGGATGTAGCCGTCAGCGCTTTGCGGCGGCGTATCGCGGCCATCCAAAAAGGCATGAACCGATACCGGAATGCACGCTTCGGACAGACATCGAACTATGGCTGCGAAATGATCCTGGTGAGAGTGAATCCCACCGGGAGAAAGCAGGCCCAACACGTGGGCAGTCCCGCCGGATGCTTGCATCTTGTCGACGAAGGCAGCGAATTGTGGACGCGTCGAGATCGCGCCGACTTTGACCGCATCATTGATCTTAGGGAGATCCTGCAGTATCACGCGCCCTGCGCCGATATTCATGTGTCCAACTTCGGAATTTCCCATCTGGCCTTTTGGCAGACCCACGTGATGTTCTGATGCGGCCGCCAGCGCATGGGGGCAAGTGGCCAGCAGGCGATCCCAAACAGGTGTGTTCGCAAGGGCAATGGCGTTATTCCGGGTTTCAACCCGATGGCCCCATCCATCCAAGATGCACAGTACAACAGGGCGGGGAGTGTTCAAGGCGTCGGGCATCGGCGAACCGCTCGAAAATACTCTGATCTGCTATTGAGAATGTTGAACGAATACTGCCCTCTGGCAATCGGTTGTCGCGCCGCAACTACCGGAATTTCTCCCATTCGATCTCTCTATGCCGATCCAGCGATTGGGTCGCTGTCGGCATCGGATACTTGATCCCGGTCGCACAGTTGAACAGGACGGCGGTATCGTCGGCGCCGATTCTGCGGTCAGCCAGTGCCTGCTTCCATGCGGCATACGTCGCCGCACCCTCGGGGCACAACATCAAGCCTTCAGTGTGCGCCACTTCCACCCCGGCGGCGAGGATAGCCTCGTCGTCCACGGCGATGGCAAAGCCCCCACTTTCATTGATCGCCCGGATGATCAGAAAATCGCCTACCGCAACGGGCACGCGGATGCCGGCAGCTACTGTATGGGCGTCCTCCCATAGCGGTGCGAATTCCTTGCCCTTTTCCCAGGCGCGCACGATCGGCGCGCAGCCGGTGGATTGAACCGCCACCATGCGCGGCAGCTTGACATCGTCAGGCAGCCAACCGATAGCCCGCAATTCGGCGAACGCCTTCCACATTCCGATCAGGCCGGTACCACCACCGGTAGGGTAGAAGATAACGTCCGGCAGTCGCCAGTTCATTTGCTCCGCCAGTTCCAGGCCCATCGTCTTCTTGCCCTCGATCCGATAGGGCTCCTTCAGCGTTGAGCAGTCGAACCAGCCAACCTGTTCCTTGCCTGCGCCAACCAGGGCTCCGCAATCATTGATCAGGCCGTTGACCCGCCAGACATCACCGCCGTGAAACTGGATTTCGTTGACGTTGATTTCCGGTGTGTCGTCTGGACACAATACGGTGCAACGCAGGCCCGCGCGGCGGGCATAAGCCGCCATGGCGGCGCCGGCATTTCCGTTGGTAGGCATGGCCAGGTGGTCCAGGCCCAGTTCCTTCGCCATGGACACCGCCAGCGCCAGACCTCGGGCCTTGAAGCTGCCAGTGGGCAATCGGCCTTCGTCCTTGACGATCAAGCGCTCACTCTTGCCGGCTACATGTGGCAAGTCGATCAGCGGTGTCATCACTTCACCCAGCGATATGCGGTTCTCCGGACGCCGAACGGGCAGAAATTCCCGGTAGCGCCACAGGCCTTCGGTACGCCTCGCCAAGTCTGCTTGTGACACGGCCTGCGCCAAGCTTTCCAGATCATAACGAACCAGTAGTGGTTTGCCGGCTGCAGACAGGCCTTGGATAGTATCTGCCGGATAAATTTCGCCGGTCAGCGAACATTCGAGATGGGTGGTGAATGTCGGGGTTGAAGCTGCGGTCATTGTACAGGACACTGGAAACGGTTGAGCAGGAAATGCATCTGTCAAGTACGAGTGGCGGCTCCTGAGCGCATCAGGAAGGTTTGCAGTCGCCGCTTGATTCGTTTATGTAACCGATCCCAACAGCGGTCGATACGACCGGTTCGCCACATCCGGGGCTTCATCAGTCTTCCGCCTCCGAAACGCTGGCCCGAATCGGC
>JAPOST010000145.1 GCA_026709535.1 Rhodospirillaceae bacterium | reverse complement strand
GCGGCGGCGTACTGTTCCGGGGTTGTGTTGACGGCATGCGACCGTTCACACCTTCATTGCGCCGTCAAGGACTGCTGGAGTCAGATGGCGGCTGCTGCCGCGAGGAAGGCGTCGGGCACATGATCGTCGAGCGCCGCGCCGGCGCTTGTCTTCCATGATGCCCGCGCATCGGCCAGGGTCCACGATCCTAGAAAAGCTCATCGAGAAGTCACGCCACCGCCAGCGCACGATCTACTGCCTCGGGCTCCCTGTCGATTACCCGAAGCAGCACACGGGCCGATCCGGCAGGTTCCCGGCGCTTCTGTTCCCAGTCGCGTACGGTTCCGGCGCTCAGGCCATACCGCTCGGCGAATGCCGCCTGGGTAAGGCCCGTCTTCCGACGGATGGCAGACACATCAATATCTTCGAGCACATGAACCCGACAGGAATCCGAATTTGCTTCGCCCCGCGCAATGGAGAGCGCCTGGTTAGCACTTTCAAGAATGCGGCTTCCGGCTTCAGACATTTTCCCTTACTCCCTCCCCACATGTTTCCGCGACAGCTTTCAGAATGTTCCTCAGTTCATTGCGTTCGGCCCGAGACAGATTTGCCCGCTCACCCCTGGAAAAGACATTCAACAGGAACAACGGGACATCTTTGCCAGCAAGGTTGGATAACCACCCGCCCCTCTTGCCGGTTCCCTTGATGGCGTCCCCGGATTCAGGATTGCGCGAGAGGAAAAGGATGATCTCCTCTAACTCCTCCTGGCCCAGCTTCGCCCGTCTTGCGTCGCCAACAAACCATCCGTTTCGACAACCGTCTGCATACTTGTCATATACGGCAATGCCGTAATATTTCAATCAGAAAACATACGGATGTTCGTGTGAATCGAGCCCTTGTCCCTGGCGCGACCCTGCGCATGAGGAAGCGACAGGCGGCTAGCTGTACCCGGGCCAAGGAACTCTCCAAGCTCCGCTCGACGTTCCCGGCCGGCGGCATCGTCCCGTCCGGGCGAAGGTCCGCGCCACGACCCGGCGGCGGGGGACGGCCGCGAAACCCGCGATCTCCGGGAGCGTGAGTTCCTTCAGCCGGTCGCCGCCGGTGCCGTCCCCTTCGACACCCCCCGAGCCCTGCCCACGAGGTCCACCGTCACATCCGGTGCGCCCTGCACGTCGGCCGGGTGAACCCGAACCGCGATCGGGCTCCCTTCCCCGTCCACGGCGAAGATCCGCTTCCGTCCCTCGATCTTCCTGCCCGCATCGTGTCCCGAAGGCCCGCCGCTTTCCGTCGGCGCCGCACCACGCCCCGCCTGCGCCCCTACCGGGGGCGCGAAAGGTCCTGTCTTGATGATCGAGGCGGAGCCCTGTGAGCGCGATGGCTTGCAGGGCTTGTCGGGTCCGGAGAACCGGCAGGGAACCTGCACCGGGAAGCGCTTGGTATCGGGAAAAATTCAAGCCCTTGATCAATCACGTCAAAATCACTCATGTGTCTGTCAGACCCTGACGTCACTCGCGACTTCAGGAATAGGCTCCGGGATGCAAGGGGCGATAGTCGGACCCGTCAATACCCAGCACGGCAGGCCCAATGATCTATCGCGCCACAGACCGGCAAGCAAAACACACGCCGGCGCCTCATGCGGTACAAAACAGGCAGCCCAAGATATTCTCGACGCCGTAATGACGACAGACGAAGCATCATGGAAGAATCCTTAAGCACGGGTTAGCGCACAAGTTCTGTCAGAAGTCCCAGCAACAGGCACCAACCGAAGACACGATTGGACTTGAATTTGCGCAGGCAATCGGCAGGGTCATCGATATTCACCCGGCCGGCCTGCCAAGCCAGTTGGAGGGCGCCGAGGCCCAGGCCGATCCAGAAGAACAGCCCCAGACCATCGGACCATCCCGCTGCGGCGATCAGGGTAAGCGCAAGGGTATAGAATCCCCACAGCAACGGTCGCGTCCGGTCTCGCAGCTTCAGAGCCGTGGACTTGATGCCGATGAGGATGTCATCTCCCTTGTCCTGATGCGCGTAGATCGTGTCGTAGCCCAAAGTCCAGAATATGCCGGCGACGTAGAGGAATACGGGTGTCCAGTCCAGATCGCCGCGCACTGCCGCCCAGCCCAGCAAGGCACCCCAGTTGAATGCCATTCCCAGCACGATTTGCGGCCAGTAGGTCCAGCGCTTCATCAGCGGGTAGATGAAGACGACAACCAGAGAGAAAGCGCCAACGCCAACAGCAAATCGGTTGAACTGCAGCAAGATCGCCAGGGCGATTGACATTTGCAGGGCCATGAAGAGCAGGGCTTGCCGGACTGATATCTGGCCGGACGGGATCGGACGGGATCGGGTTCGCTCCACCCTGGCGTCGAAATCACGATCAATAATGTCGTTCCAGGTGCAGCCAGCGCCGCGCATCAATAGCGCGCCGACGCCAAAAAGGGCCATGAGCCACAGGAACCAGCCCAGGCTGTCCCAGCGCCATCGAAGCGTATCGAACGCCAGCGCTACGGACCACCAGCCGGGAAAAAGCAGCAACCATGTCCCGATCGGACGATCCAGTCGCATCAACCGCGCATAGGGCCTTGCCGACAGTGGCAACATTCGGTCAGCCCAACTCCGGACGGGCATGTCGGTGCCGACGATGAGATTGGCGCGGTCGGGCGGAGATGCCATGGTCGGACGCTAGCGCTGTGAGCGGAACCGGAAAGCGGGCCAAAGGTTGCGCGCGGTTTTGTGGCAGTCCGCCTCGACGCGGAGGACTTGGCAGAGGCGGACGGCAAGCATAGGGTCCGGGCTCTCCGAACCCCGCGCCACATTGGACTGATGCAGGTCTATCTCCCCATCGCCGAAGTCTCCGTCAACGTTTTCCTGTTGTTGGGGCTGGGAGGGGCGATCGGTTTCCTATCAGGCCTCTTCGGCGTTGGTGGCGGGTTCCTGATGACGCCCCTATTGATCTTCATCGGCATACCCGCGCCGATAGCAGTGGCCTCTGAAGCCAATCAGATCGTTGCATCGTCGGTATCAGGCGTGATCGCCCATTGGCGACGCGGCAATGTCGATTTCAAGATGGGCGGGGTGTTGCTCGTCGGCGGATTCGTTGGATCATATCTCGGTGTGGAACTGTTTGCCTGGCTGCGAACGGCCGGCCAGATCGACTTGGTGATACGGCTGTCTTACGTCTTCTTCCTGAGCATCATCGGAACGCTGATGCTGGTCGAAAGCTCCCGCGCGATTTTGCGACGCCGCAGCGGCAGGACCGCCCGTCGCAAGTTGCATCAGCACTATTGGGTGCATCGCTGGCCGCTGCGAATGCGCTTTCGCAAGTCGAAATTGTACATCAGCGCCATCCCGCCCTTCCTCATCGGCGCCCTGGTAGGCATCCTGGCGGCCATCATGGGTGTCGGCGGCGGGTTCCTGATGGTGCCGGCGATGATCTATCTGCTGGGCATGCCCACGATCGTCGTGGTCGGCACCTCGTTGTTTCAGATCATTTTTGTCACCGCGAGCGTCACCTTCCTGCAGTCGGTGACCACACAGACGGTAGATTTCGTACTGGCCCTGCTGCTGCTCGCCGGGGCAGTGATCGGCGCCCAGTTCGGCAGTCGCGTCGGGCAGTTGCTGCGCGGCGAGCAATTGCGCGGATTGCTGGCCCTGATCGTGCTCGCGGTGGTCGGAAAACTGATCTTCGACCTGGTCGCCACGCCCGACGATTTGTTCTCCCTCGGCGTGGCAGGTTCATATTGATGAACGCGCAACGATCACGGTGGATTGTGTTGTTGCTGGTTGCAGGGGTGCTGGCAACGAAGACGCTGTTGCCGATGCCTGCGCACGCCGCCAAGTTGGTGGCAGACCTGTCGCGCGGCACAGTCGCCATCACTACGGGTTTTACCGGCAGCAGCGTCATTCTTTTTGGCGCAGCGGATGGGCCCGGTCACATTGTGATTGTGGTGGAGGGGCCGCCCGAGGACACCGTCGTGCGTCGCAAGAGCAGAGTGAGCGGTATCTGGATTAACCGGCACGCGGTCATTTTTCGCAATGCACCGTCATTTTACGCTGTCGCTGCCACCGACGAGTTGAAAGAGATCGTGTCCGGCAGAACGGCACGAAAGTTTCGGATCGGCGCCGAGAACCTGAACCTTCGACCGGTAGACCGTAACGGGTTGCAGGTCCCGGAAGGGGAAGCCAACCGGTTTCGCGAGGCGCTGATTCGAAATCAGCGGCGGTCCGGACTGTTCCGGCCGCAGGTCGCCAAGGTTGTAATCCCCAGCACGGGGGTTCGCCTGTTCCGGACCGAGATATTCTTTCCGTCAAACGTACCGACCGGTGCGTACACGGTACGGTTCCTGTTGTTGCAGGACGGTTTCGTGATTCAGCGATTCGAACGCAAGCTGCTGGTCAGCAAGGAAGGGCTCAGTGCCCGCGTGTTTCGGTTCGCCCACGACCACTCCGTCCTGTATGGTATCGTCGCAATCATGCTGGCAGTGATCGCCGGTTGGGGTGCCAGTATGGCATTCGGGCGAAAATGATTCCAACCGACGCAAACAGCCTCGGAGACTGGCGTGGCACTGCTGGATCAAAAACCTGACAAGGAACGTCGTCGGCAGACGGAACGTATTTTTCTGGTCGTCGTGGACGATTCGGACGAGATGCCGGTGGCGCTGCGCTACGCAAGCTTGCGCGCTCGAGCGACCGGCGGGCGGGTTGCGCTCTTCGCGGCGGTCGAGCGGGAAGATTTCGGTCACTGGGCTGCCGTTGACGACCTGCTTGAGACAGAACAGCGAGAGGAGGCCGAGGCCCTGCTGTCGCGCCATGCCGAAGCGGTCAAGGAAGTGACCGGCCAGCCGCCGGTCCTCTACATCAGAAACGGCGCGGCGCGAGACGCTTTGCTGAAGCTGCTGGAAGAAGAGCCATCCATTTCCATTCTGGTATTGGCCGCGGGTACCGGCGGGCGGAATCCCGGGCCGCTTATTTCCGCCTTGACCGGCAAGCTGCACAGCCGACTGAGCGTTCCCGTCACGATTGTCCCAAGCAATCTGACAGATGATGATCTGGAAGCTCTTTCCCAAGCTGCGCCGCTGGCGTGATGCTTGGGAGTGTTCCGACTTGCGGCGACAGACCGAAAGCGCCGTGCTCGCGGTTCTGCCTTCGGCGCCGCCCCTCGCTTCGCAAGCCTTTCCGCAAGACGACCGAGCAAGGGTTCAGGTCGTCGTAAATCCTTCATAGCCCCGCGCCGCCACGTCGTCGCACTTGGCGCGATAGGCGGGGTAGCCGCCAATGTAAGGCATGAATGTCCTGGGTTTTCCCTCGATATTCGCGCCGATGTACCAGCTGGAACAATGGGAGCGCAGGTTGTTTTCGGCCGTCAAATTGACATGCTCGACCCAGTCATTCTGAGCTGTCAGGTCCGCTTCCATCACGGTCCTGTCCTGATCGCGCAAGGTCACCAGACAATCCGTGATCCACTCGACATGCTGTTCTATGGCGGAAATCATGTTGGTCAAGACCGACGGGCTGCCCGGCCCGGTGATGACGAAAAGGTTCGGAAACCCGGCCACGGAGAGACCCAGATACGTGCGCGGGCCAGCCTCCCAGACTTCCCTTAACGCCAGACCGCCGCGGCCACGAATATCGATCCTTGTCAGCGTACCGGTCATGGCGTCGAATCCGGTGGCAAAGACGATGGCGTCCACTTCGATCAGTTCAGCACCCTCAAGTTCAATTCCGGTCGTCACGATCTTCCGGATCGGGGTGTCCATCAGGTCAATCAGACGCACGTTTGATCGGTTGTAGGTGGCGTAATAGCCGGTGTCGACGCACAACCGCTTGCAACCGATTTCGTTTTCAGGAGAGAGTTTCTTCGCTGTCTCTGGATCATTTACGATCTGGCGGATCTTGCTGCGGACAAAATCGGCGGCGTGCCGGTTCGAAGTCCGGTTGCGCAGCAGGTCTGCATACGCGCCCATGAAACCCAGCCCGCCCGTCTGCCAGCGTCGCTCGAACTCTGCCGCACGTTCTGCCGGCGTATCCAGCAGGGCAGAGGGGCGCGGCAGATCGAAAACGACGCAGGTAATCCGGGACTGCGCGATCTGCCGGAAGGTGCCGTAGTTTGCCTTGATGGCCGCGATCTTGTCGGGATCAAGCGGCGCGTTGTGGGCCGGGACAGCGTAGTTTGGGGTCCGCTGGAGCACAATCAGTTCAGCGGCCTGCTCCGCAATGATCGGGATGGACTGGATCGCGGATGAACCGGTCCCGATCACTGCAACGCGTTGCCCGGTGAAGTCCACGCCTTGATGCGGCCAGCGGCCGGTATGATAGGTTGAGCCCTGGAAAGTATCTCGGCCGGGGATGTCCGGCAGGTTGGCAGTGGACAGGCAGCCGGTTGCCATCACGACATGGCGTGCCGTCACGGTACGGGCTTCTCCGTCTGTTCCTTTCAGGCGAACACGCCAGAAATTGGCATCGTCATCCCAATCTGTGCCCACCACATCGATATTGAACTCCATGTTCACACGTAAATTGAAGCGGTCCGCCACATGGCTGGCGTATTTCAGGATTTCCGGCTGAGCAGCATAGCGTTCAGTCCATTTCCATTCCTGCTGCAGGGCTTCGTCGAACGCGTAGGAATACGACATGCTTTCGACGTCACAGCGCGCTCCGGGATATCGATTCCAATACCAGGTGCCACCGACATCGCCTCCACGTTCGAACGCGCCTACGCGGAAGCCCGCCGCGCGCAACCGATAGAGCATGTACATACCGCCGAAACCGGCACCGACGATCAGGACATCGAGGAGTGGTTCGCTATCGGTGGCCGAGGTCGTCATGGCTCAATCGTTCCGCGAATCCGCAAACTCGTCGGGGACTGGCTGCCCGTAGAAGACCGATGGGGTCGTCAGGCTGTTGACCACCAAGAAATCGCCTGCTCCGAAAGAAAACCGCTCCGAGCCTTGGCGGTGCAGGAGGTAGCTAGCAACAACTGCAGAGGTCATCTGTGCTATTTCTGCCAAGGGAGAGTGCTTGCGCGGCACCTTCGATTACCAAGACATTCATTGCGCCAGATATCCAATGCCAAGGGACCATAAAGAATGATTGTCGGGGGTATCGATTTGCGGGTTTGGCGGCTTGCTCAACCACCATTCCTGTGTTTGACGGCACCGCCTGCGCCAGCGATATGTCCCTTTCTGTCAATCATTCGTTTAAGCCCCAATGTTAACACTGTCGAGTTCTTCATGCTACAAGATAAGGACACTTGAGGGGGCCTCCCAATGGCTTTTTTGCATTGGCGCACCCAAGCGGAGAAAACTCAAGCCGTGCCTATCCGGTCAGCGCACACAGCTACCAGATGTTGGGTGCCAACCCGATGATTGATGCCGTTCATGAACTATCCCTAGTGGGTGTATGTGACAACCGGATAGGCACAGCTCGAACCGTCTGCTCGAACTACTCTCCCACGGGAACGCGCAGTTAAGTTCCTGTTCTGTACGCGATACTCCCGAAGGGAGTCCGCTTACCCTGGATGCTTCTGGTCATTCTTGCCAACAGTGTGACTGACCCTCATGAGTCTTGTCGCGCCACACGCGTGGCATCGCGTTTTCGGTCATTGATTGAACGCTTCGGCATGGTTCGACAAGTCATCGAACACGTGACTATTCATCCAGTGCCAGCGCGTAGCGCGTACTGCGCCCGCCACCTTCGGATCGAAACACGCCCATCTCCAACAAGCCTTGCAGGTCGCGCGTTGCCGTCGCCTTCGATGCCTTGGTAATCGACACATACTTTCTGGCACTCATGCCGCCCTCAAAACCATCAGGGCCTTCCTCGAACATGCGCCGGACAACTCGGATCTGTCGCTCATTCATCCGATCCTCGAAGCAGTCAAACAGCCTTGCTTTTTGCAGCGTGAAACGAATCTGCTCTCCGGCTTGGACTTGCGCGTCCACGCACAAACGCAAGAAGAACGAGACCCAAGCGCTGATATCACGCTTGCGCTGAGCTAATTTGAGTTCTTCGTAATATGATTTTCTGTCGGCCTCAATGGCAGCTGACAGACTCATGACCACCGGCCTGCCAAGCCCCTGTGATAATGTTTTTTCTGAAATCGCACGCCCAATCCGCCCATTGCCGTCATCAAAGGGATGGATGCTTTCAAAGTAAAGATGCACGAGCGCAGCACGAATTGGCGGTTTGTCAATCTCGATTGCCTCGCCCGGCATCGTTGCATTAAACCACCTGATGAAACGCTTCATTTCGCTTGGAACGCGCTCTGACGGCGGCGCTTCGAAGTGAACCGTCTCCTTTCCGACAGGGCCTGAAATGACCTGCATCGGCTCTTCATGGGTACGCCAGCAGCCTACCTTCGCACGCCGGTCCCAACCCAGCAATTTTGAATGCCAGTCAAACAGGATCGCTTCACTGAGACGCGTTTCATACCCATTGCGTACTGCTATCATCAATTCTGCGACACCTTCAGCGCGTTTATCACCAATAGTCACAGGGGCCGCACTCAACCCCAAATTATTGCGGACGGATGAGATGACATCATCTCGGTTTAGATACTCGCCCTCGATCTCTGAAGTCTTGATCGCTTCGGCGACCATCAGTTGGAGATGCATTTCAGTTTGATCTCTGCGCTCCAGACCTTCGATGAGCCCGCCCACATATCCAGCACTCCGGGCGAACGCATAGAGATATTTTTCGCATGAAGCGTCCAGTTTATATGTGAAGTCAGGCCAGCTATCGGTTTGCCAAAAATAAGTCATGAGCCGAATATGACATGCATTCGGCTCAGAAAATAGAAAAACATGAGCCGTTCGGATGGACTACTTGGTTCATATCCATCATGTTCTTGTCGCACCAGACCGCTAATTTTTCCTCATGCATGCAGAAAGATTGCCCAATTGCCATTAAGCCAACGTATCGGGATCACATTTCAATTCATGCTGCCACACGAGGCGACAGCGCGAGCGGGCCATGCTGGCCCGCTGCTGATCGGCACCCAATAATACCCCCGAGGGGGCTGGCGGCGGCGTTGCTCAGAGCCTGAATCACAAGTCCCGATATCGTCATGTTTTCATGAATCAAGCACTTGTCCCTCGTACGAGCCTGCGCATCAGGAAGCGGCGGGCGCGCGGCATCGACGATCGCCGCTTCGACCCTCGATCCGGCGACAGACCTCGCCCGGACGCGCGTCGGACACGCTGCCCTTCACCCGCGCGTACAGGTCGCGCCCGCCGAACGGCATGAAATCCAGACGCACCTTCAACGCACGCTCCCGTTGCGGGTCGCTCAGCCCGTGCCGCTGACCGACCGGCAGGCCCTTGAACGGAACCGGGGATCGTCGCCCTGAGGCCCCGAACGCCCCGGGATCAGCGAAAACGACCGCCGGTCCGTCAACCCATCGATCCTGCCCGGAACGGCGTCAGCCCCGCTCCGGGCCGACGCGTCCCGCAAAGACATATCCACCGGGACACATCCCCCGAAACCTGCCGAACCACACCACGGTCGGGGACCGGACCGAATCATGCCTTTCAATCATGCAGAGGTCTTGTCAGGATAAAGAGCCAGCCCAGTTGACCTTTCCGATGATCAATCGGCTCTCAAACTGCGTTCTATCGCATGATCCGCGCCTGGTCGCTGGCCTGCAAGCGACCTGTTCCTTCGTCTTTCTTGACGAGTTTAAAGACACCACCTTTGGTCAATATGACTTGCTCAAACCTTTTAAGCATCTGAAAACTATCAGAAAATGGCGCACCCGAGAGGATTCGAACCTCTGGCCTCCGCCTTCGGAGAGCAACTTGGATATGAAGTGCAATATCTTCCGGTGGACGCGCAGGGTTTCGTCGATCTTGCGATCCTTGAAAAGGAGCTGTCAGAGGATGTCCTGCTCGTCTCTATTGCCTTGGTAAACAACGAGATCGGTACGATTCAGGACATTCCAGCCATTTCAAAACTTGTTCGAAAGTCCGGTGCGTTATTGCATTGTGATGGCGCGCAAGCGCCCTGCGCCATCGCAATGAGTGCGATCGGTGCACTTGTAGATCTTCTAAGCCTCTCGGCACATAAGATCTACGGTCCCAAAGGTATTGGCGCGCTATATGTCCGTCGTGATTTGCACACTCATATCGAGCCACATATTTATGGTGGAGGCCAGCAAGGCAACTTGCGCTCCGGTACGGTTCCGGTCCCTCTCTGTGTCGGAATGGCGGAAGCAGTTAGCTTGGTGAGCTTGACCAGTTCTGACTGTGAGCGCGGAGAGCTGAGAAGGCGAACTTCAGACTTTATGGACCAATTGCATAACCTCTCGTGGCCGGTTCACCTCAATGGTCCTGAAATTAGTCGTCGTCACCCAGGAAATGCCAACGTTCAGTTCGATGGATTCGAAGCAGCGGAAATCCTGCAATTTCTGCAGCCCCAGCTTGCCGCCTCAACCGGTTCAGCTTGTACATCGGGAATTCCCGAACCGTCACACGTATTGCGCGCGATCGGTCTCACTGGAGATCAGGCAAACTCATCTATTCGCTTCAGCATCGGGCGGCAAACAACCGATAGTGATATTAAAGATGCCGTCAATCTAATCGAGCAAGCTCTAAGCCGGTGCAACTCCGAAATTAGGATGTAGATTTTTACGGTTTCCTGGAAAAATGACCAAATTATGGGCTGAATATTAATTCACCCAGTTCCTGTTCAACTTCAATACGCAGGAATTAATAAGCGCCCTGGAGGCTTGATGACTGACTGCAAGTAATGCGGGATGGGTCTATTGCATGGATCAAAACAAGATTCGGGCGACCAACGCGAGCCGAGGATTTAGAGTAACTACTCGCGACTATCTTCAAACAGTTCCAAACGACTACCATCCGTCAAAGCGGGGAGCTGCCTCAATGCCATCCAGACTTGGTTCGTCGGGATCGTCTTCGTCATCGACATGTCGACTTTGCGTGTGCAAGCTGAAAGCGAGTTCCTCGACGCTAAACTCGTTGCTGGGCGTGTCCACCATCACCGAGCCGGCGGCTCGATAGCTCATAATCTGAATAAGCATCAGACATAATCTGATCTGCCATCGGAACAGTTCGGACTGCTCGTCTGCGGTGCGGTCTTCCGCATTCTTACCCTAATCCAATGGGTCTGGCACTTGGAGCTTTCCATGCACGAGCGCATTTCGAAACTGCCGAATATTCTCAGCCCCTAGTCCAATCCAGGAGCCTTTGGCAATAGCACGTCGGGCGTCGTTCGTTGCCGAATCGAAAGCTACTGGTAAATGCCGAATGGCCTCTATGGCTGTGCATCGGAGGCCTGAAAGCGGCTGGCGCCTTTCATCTGCCATCAGGCGTCTCGAAATCTCCTGACACGTCGCAGATCTGGTTTTCTTACACAAATACTGACCAAGGATCTCGTATGCGTGGAAAACCATTTCAAAAGTTAGACGGCCCGCCACAAACCGACCAACAACCTCGCTCTTGGCCGATTCGAAATCGGAGGCTGGGCCACACCACATAGCATCCCCATGAATATCCGTGTCGATTTCCACGCCCTGCAGTGCTGCAGCCATGTGTATATTAGACCAGCAACCGCTCCAATGTTCGTCATCCGTGGTCGCGCCAAGCGTCCCGAAAAGACGGGCCAATCTGGTTAGATGGGCCCGCAGCGATACTAGCCCAACCCGCTTGTCGGTCTTCCCAAGCTCGTTGAAGAGCTTTAAGAAGGGCTCGCGTTGCAGCGTTTGCAAGCTCTCAAGAAGTTTATGGTTCGCCTTAGCCACCTGATTTGAGCGCTTTCTCGGCCTCGACATGCTCAAACGCATCCACGTAGGTCCGCAGATCGTCCGGCGTTGCGCCTTCATCTCGCAGGGTTCGCTTCCAGTTGTTGGCGAGCGTCTCGGCCATCTGAAATGTCTGCTGCCTGGCATCGGTGGGTGCAAGGTCAAAAAACTCGCTTGCTTCAAGTGCAATCTCCATCGACGCCTCGAACGATCCGCCCTGGATGATCCCTGTCTCAAGCACCCGATGCCGGGAGGGGGATGGATTTATGTCGAAAGCCGGTGACAAGCGCCACCGGTCACCACCAGCATAGATGAACCCGTGGTTCTTCAAGTGATCGTCCTTGTTTGACACAAGGATGGTGAAGACGATCCGTCGCCAGAGTTCATGCAGATCCTCGACCGGCTTGCTCGAAATCTGGCGGATCACATCGGCGATGTCGGTGTAGAACCCGCCTTCCTCGCTCTGCCAGTCGAGCGCGGTGCGCGCCGAGATATAGGGAATGCGCGTGTCGCCGCGGCGGTCGAACCGGCGGATCAACGCGATGGGACTGTCGCTGTCGCGCAGCTCAAGCCGGGCCTCGGCCACGCGTAGCCCGCACATGCGCGCCAGTTTCAGCGTCGCCACTTCGGCGCGCTCGACCGGTTTGGTGTCCTGTGCGGACGTGAACTTGGCGATCCAGAGATGTCCGTCGCCTTCGACGTTGGCTTTCGGTCGTGCGCCACCCAGCGATCCGGCGACACCGGCAAGGTCACGCGCTTCCTCTTCCGCGCCACCCGGGTCCTGCTCGAAGCGCTGCGCAAGCGTGCGCAGGCGCTCAAGCTCGACCAGCCGGGGGATGGGCGGCGTGAGATCGGACAGCGGCTCCATGTCCTCGCTGAGGAAACGCAGCGCCCCTTGCCGGGTGCGGTCATCTGACAGGACGAGATAATCAAACTCGCTGAGACCACCGCCCAAGGCCTTGGTCATCAGCGCGCGTCCCCAGGAATCCGGCGCCGCATCGGCAAAGCATCCCGGCAACGCCGAGCGCTTGTCATCCTTCCCGGATGAAAAGTGGCTTCCCTCGCGCAGCGGCAGTCCCGGTGCGAGCGCGAAGCAATCCTCGGCGGCGAGCCAGTCCGCATCATATTCGAATTGCGAATGCTGGCGGCGCCCATCGCTCTCAAAGCGCAGGCGTCCGACGATCCGTTTTCCTTCACCAAGCGCGACGATGGCCTCGGGCATCAGAAACCGACCCCTTCCTCGTCATCGCTATCGGCAATCGGAGTGGTCTTGTCCTGGCCTTTGCTCAACGACTTCGGCTTGCGCTTGCGATCGATCCGCTTGGGCAGACTTTCCCGGTCGAGCAGCAACCCGGTGTCGTCTGTGCCCGCGTCCAGGAAGTCTGAGATGCGGTCGATCTCGCCCAGGACGAGACACGCCATGGCGAGCGTGCCGATGCTCACACCGTCATCGCCCTTCTCGAGCCGGGCCACCGTGCTTTCGGACACGCCGATCCGTTCCGCAAAACCCTTCACGGAAATCCGCCGCTTCAGGCGCGCCGTCTTGATATTTGCGCCCAGAGCCTCCAAGGCTCGACGTGCGCTTACAGAGTTCACTTTAACCGCCATATCTGACGTCCAAACATAATTTAACCGTCAAATATGATTGATAGTGGAATTTCATCCATTTGACAAGGTCACGGCTGGATGAGCGGTCAGAGCCACAACTGTCCGATATCTGTCTACACGCTTCGGACAGCGACGCTGATTGGAAGTCTGTAGCCCGCAGATTGGGAGCGACGGTTCGGAAGGTCGATACCACAACGTCGATCTGAAGGCAGGAATGATATCTTTCCTCCTACTCTAGGTGCTGTTATTGGAGGTTTAGTATGATCTGAGAAATCGGAGGGCGTCACCCTGCGGGTCGGGCCGTCGGCGAAGCGGAAGCCCCAGCGGGTCTTCCCCCTGACGGGCGTCCATCCCTGACGCGGGGTGCGGAGCACCGGTATGGAGCCAGACCGCCATGTCATGCGGGGCATCCAGAGTGAGAGGCCTGCGGCTGTCGCCGTGACGGGTTTGGAGGTCGAGAGAGAGGCTCTCGGACCGCCCGTAATGGAGATCAGCCATGACTGCAATCGAGATCATCAACGGCCGCCCCGAGAGCGGCGGCTACAAGGTGGATGCGTCCCGCGGCGGGCATAACGGGCGTGTATCGTCCGAATGGTTTTCCCGGCCCGACGACGAGAAGTATCTTTCCCTCTCGGAGCTCTACGCCTCGGTAAAGGGCCGCGCCGCGCGGAGCCAGACGCGGACGGTCAAGAGCGCCGCGATCCGTGTCGAGGCCCATCGCGACGATCCGGAAAAGCTCGCGTTCATCCTGCCGGACGCCGACGCGCCGGTCGCGCCGACCCATTGGAGCTTCGGCCAACTCGCCAGCCTTGTTGGCGCGCCGGCGGCCTATCTTCGCCAGCTCCCGGCCCCGCTCGCCGGCATCAACCTGCAATACGGCCTCACCAATCATCGCGCCCAGCAGGGTGCTTTTGAGGGAACCGACCCCGCAGTCCCAGAGATTGCGCTAATCTTGGTTCTGAAGGCTGACATGCTCTTCAAATGGAATGTAGGTGACGGCTCTTCGGAAGAATGCACGACAAGAGATGGTAATATCTCGCTAGTTCCTGCACAGACAGAAGCAGAATTTCATTGCCGCGGTGAACATGAGATTCTTGATGTTATTCTGCCCTCAGCCCAGGTGTCCGCTCTGTTAGATGAGCATGGTCAAGGCGCATTATCATCGTTCGATCCCTTGACGAGCGCCACCCTGTTCAGAGATGAAATCCTCCGCCGCACGATGATGCAGATCTGGCACGAAAGCGCTCGATCTGGCGCTACCAACGACCTTTTGATGGACGGTCTCACCTATGTCCTGATCGCGCGGCTGCTCGACAAGGCGGGCGCACTGCAATGCCCGCAGGTCATCCTGTCGCTCAGCCAGGACGAGCTCTCGCGCCTCGACGCCATAATCGATGACCGCCTCGATGACCGCCTCACCGTCGAAGACCTTGCAACGACCCTCGACATGCCGCGCTGGACCTTCTCCGACGCCTTCAAGGCCACCACTGTTGACACGCCCTATGCTTATGTCACTAGCAAACGTATCGATAAGGCCTGCGATCTTCTCCGTCTTGGCGACATGCCACTGGCCGAAATTGCCTATGCCTGCGGCTTCTCATCCCAAGCGCATATGACGACAGTTTTCGGCCGCGTGCTTGGCACGACTCCCGGAAAGTGGCGGAGCGAGGTGCGGCAATGAGTGGCGTGACACAGCAGACCGCATCCTCGCTGGCGGATTTCTACCGCGATCCGGCGTCTCCCTATGCAGCCTTTCCGCAAGAGCACCGCTCGGGAGGGTCGATGCCGATACGCTTCGTTCGCGCAGAACAACAGCCGTTTGAGGCGACCAATCCGAAAGTTCCGGAGGTCCAACTCATCTTCGTAAAGAAAGCTGATATGCAGTTTCAGTGGGATGTAGGAGATGGGCTGACAGAAGAAATTCGTGCGAAAAGCGGTGACTTAGCTCTGGCGCCTGCGTCGACCGCCATCAGCTATCGCTGTTTTGAAGAACATGAAATCATCAACTTGTATCTTGAAGCCGCTGGGTTGAACGCACTTTTTGAGCAACACGCTTCAGGTTCTCTTGCTTCGCTTGATGCCTTGACGAATGCGACACTCTTCCGAGATGAAATCCTCCGCCGCACGATGATGCAGATGTGGGTGGAAAGCGCGCGGACCGGTGGCACCAGCGATCTTCTGATGGACGGTCTCACCCAGGTCCTGATCGCGCGGCTGCTCGACAAGGCGGGCGCACTGCGTTGCCCGCAGGTGATCCTGCCACTCAGCCAGGATGAGCTCTCGCGCCTCGACGCAATAATCGATGACCGCCTCACCGTCGAGGACCTTGCAACCACCCTCGACATGCCGCGCTGGACCTTCGCCGACGCCTTCAAGGCCACCACCGGTGACACGCCCCATGCTTATGTCACTGGCAAACGTATCGACAAGGCCTGCGATTTCCTCTGTTTTGGCGACATGCCGCTCGCCGAGATCGCCTATGCCTGCGGTTTCTCCTCTCAAGCGCATATGACGACAGTTTTCGGCCAGAAGCTCGGCATAACGCCGGGAAGGTACCGTCAAGAGGCGAGAAGATGAACTTTCGTCGGTGATCCAAATTCGTCTTCAAAATCGACCGGTTGTTGTTCCACGTAAGCACTGCGTAAGCACGAACTCATTCATGGCCTAAACCATAGCGCATTGATTATAAAGTAAAAATGGCGCACCCGACAGGATTCGAACCTGTGACCTTCGGCTTCGGAGGCCGACACTCTATCCAGCTGAGCTACGGGTGCATTTATCTGTCGGCGACATAGACCAGCATTGCCGGATTGGCAACATCGTGAAACCCTTTTGCCGGCCCGTCAGGGGCGCCATGCCCGGACAGTACTGAAAAAAAATGCTTCGCCCTTGAGCGCGAGCAAAGGTGCCTAGGGGCGAGACACCGTATACTTGAGGACGATTTCTCGGACTCCCGGTCTTGTCGAACTTGCGATCCAGGGTGCTGCCTCGACCGTTCTTCAAGCCCATGCGGACACCCTGTTTTCGACTGCCATCGAAAACGCCGCCGTTGGCGGCATGCAATCCGGCAGGCGGAGCCCGTTACCCAAAACGCAAGCGACAGGAGGTGGCCACCAGGATATCATGGCGTCATGCCGACACCAGCCGATCGTCCTGCTGCAGTCCGAAGTCTGGGCGTCATCACGGGACTCGTCAAGGAAGCCAACTGCGTGCGGCGGGCCTCGGGCAACGACACGCTGCTCATGATCCATGCGGTGGCCGGTCAGGCTAACGTGGCGCGCGACACGGCACGAGCGATGATCGATCGCGGCGCTTCGGGCTTGTTGAGTTTCGGCATCGCCGGCGGACTGGATCCGTCTCTCGGCGCCGGGGTCGTCGTGATCGCCGATGCCATCCATGAACCCGGCGGCAAGTCATGGCCTGCAAATGAGCGCTGGGTGGAGGCGCTGACACAATTTGACGGCGCCTTCGACAGCGGCGTCATCCTGGGCAGCGATACCCCCATCATGACGGCTCGTGACAAGCGAAAACTGTTTCAGCATACCGGCGCCCTGGCGGTGGATATGGAAAGTCATGCCGTCGCGGCCGTCGCCCACGAGGCTGAGGTTCCCTTCGCGGCTATCCGAGCCATCGGCGATCCTGCGGAGCGATCCATCCCGCGCGCAGCGCTTCCCGGCCTGTCGCCAAGCGGCAGGACCCGCGCCTTGCCGGTGATTGCCGGCCTGTTACGTCGGCCCGGGGATTTCGTCGACGTCTGGCGTCTGGCGAACGAAACCAATACCGCCCTGTCGGCCTTGCGGGCGGTGGCAGATGCGGGTGCGATAGACGCCCTGGACTGAACAGCAACCAGGCGTGTCAGACGCCGGGGATCTTGTAGACGCCAACCCCTACCAGGTAATCGCCGACACGGATTATGTAGGACATCTTGGGCTGCATCGTTCGGGTACACGGACTGTACCACGAGTAGTGGACCCAACCGCGACCGCGCTTGCTTTCTGCAATCCCGAGGAACGGGCCGTAGCGGCCGGCCAGTTGATCGCCGGGCAGCCTGGATCCGACCTGATCGGGCCACCCGCCACTGGCAACCAGCGTCCCTTCGAGATCGAAGACAAAAACATAGAGATCGCCGGCACCGAAGCCTTCCCTGCGCGCCGTAAACACGGGCAGTGCAATCGCCGCACCTTTATTGCGGAGGAAGGCTGCCGCTCTCTCCGCCAGCGTCCTGGCGCGGTCTTCAGTGGCAAAGGGACAACGGGGATCGAACGCCCGAGCCGGCGCCACAGCGGTTGCAACAAAGACTGCCGTCACAATACATATCGGCAATACAAGCCGTCGCATGACCCTCTCTCAATGCAATTTGGGCGACTTCAGCATGCTGCTGCGATCAATGCTCCTGATGGTGATTTCAGAAACCCTGCCCTCCCGCGCGACGGTGAGAGGGATCAAGGCACCGGCGGGTCCGATATCCCAGACGGTCCGGTAGAAGTCAAGCAGATCGCCGATCGGCGATCCCTTCAATTGCAGCACGATATCGCCGGGATGCAGCCCGGCCCTGTGCGCAGGACCTTCTTCGACCAGCCCGACGATCACGGGTTGGTCGGATACGTCTGCTGCGTAAACGCCCATCCAAGGACGTGGCCGCCGGTTTGCCGCGCCGTATTTCAGCAGATCGTCCAGAATCGGGGGCAACAGGTCGATCGGAACGATCATGTTGCCGTCCGAGCGTTGCTCGCCTCCGAGAGCGTTCTGCACGAAAAGAGAACCGACGCCATAAAGTTTGCCGCCAGGGCCGATCAGGGCGGCGCCACCCCAGTTCGGATGGGCCGGCATCGTAAAGATCGCTTCGTCGAGGGCGTATTCCCAGTAACCTGCAAACGCGCGCTTGCCAACCACCGTCGCAGCCAGGGCATGTTCGTAGCCACCATGACCGGCGACGACGACCTTGGCGCCTGCGCTCAGATTTTTGTTGCCGAACTCCAGTACCGGGGCGTTCAGCGGGCCTAACGCCTGAACCAGCCCGAAGCCGGTTTCAAAATCGTAACCGATCGGATAGCCCGACACCGCAGTGCCGGCGTGATTGCGCAACCAGATGGTCTCGGCTTCAGTCGTCAGGTAACCGATCGTGAGAACCAGCCCGCTGTCGCCGATGACGATTCCGTTGCCAACCCGCTCCGTCCCGAGAATCCCGGCCGTAAAAGCGTCTTCGGGAATTTCGGCATGCAGCGCCACCATGGATTGAAGGACCCGGTCCAGATCATAATCGACCTGTTCGGGTTTCGCTCGGTCAGCTTCCGCGAACGCCCAACCTGCGTCTGTATGCTCGTCGGTCATCAAGGCAAAGATAACGCGGCGCAGGGCCGAGGCAACACCGCTGCAATGAGGGCGAGACGCGCTGACACGACAGGCTGGATCGTGTCCCGTCCCCCTCCGTCGCGAACACCGGCGCCACGGCCTCGAACCGATCCCTGTCGGGACCTCCGGCGTGACGAAGGGACGGCGAGCGCTGAACACAAGCCCGGTAGTCGATTTGTCGGCGCCGTCCTTTCGCTTCGAGTTTGGAATTTGTTCATCGGATCGACGTCATTCCGGACAGATTCGTTTTCTGCAGAAACCTCGCTGTCAAGAGAAGGCCGTTCCGCCGAAATCGACTGACCGCCTTGATGTCGGCCTGGTGCCACCTGATTTACCGGCGTGCGTTCGCCTGCGGTGTCAGCATCGGCTCGACGGCTGCCGCATCGGTACCAGTTCATTGACAACCTCAGGCGCAAAACACGATCGCACAATTGTGTTGACGGCAGCAGTCCCTGCCTGTTATCGTTCGCATCGAGAACAATTGTTCGCATTCCGAACGATTTGAGTGGAAAATCCTGAGGAGAAAATGCTGTGGCCGAATATTCCACGGTCTTTGGTGGTCTGAACGATTTCACGCCGGGTGGTGTGGACGCGATTGATGACGACCCGAAGAACTATGTTTTCTCGAACGTATTCGACGTTGCCGACAAAAGTGCCCCTTATGAAAGGGTGGCAGTCGGCAAGAACCTGGAATATGTGATCGAAGCAGTGCGCGCCGAGGGACAATCTCCCTGGTATGCATGCGCACACGACGAATTCGCGCTGTGCATGGACGGCGAGGTCGAGATCCACCTTGTCAAGCCGGCGACCGCTCCGGTCGACGAGGACAGCGAAGGCGCCGTGATTCTGCAGGACGCGCCGGACGGCCGGAAAATGGGCCGGATCCTGATCCGCCGAGGCCATATGGCCCTGCTGCCGGGCGGCGCCGCCTATCGCTTTGAAGCTGGCAGCCCGAGCGTGCTGCTGACCCAGGCGATCCAGGGACCGGCCACCATCGAACGATGGGCGGACATCTGCCAGATCGAAAACCGATCGACCGCGTGATCGTATGCACGACCGACACCACGACAGCGATTTTCCGAAAGGACGAGTTCAGTGACCGAGGCCATTCAGTCCCACTACAAGATCAGTCCCGCCTCCAACGAGACCGGCTACAGGTCCTACGAGGCTGGATCCTTTCGGTTCAGGCGCGACGAATATTTCGTCACCGTCACCTGGCCCAAGGGCGAGCACACGATGGCAGCCGATGCATTCATGCGCGCGATGATGCGAACCGTCGCCTGGGGCTTTTTTTACGGCACGCTTGCCTACGACCCCGTGTTCGGTACAACCAACCACTATGGTGTCGTCGACATGTTCGCGGGCACCTATCATCCGGTGTTCAAGGAAAATGACCGGGATCATCTGGAAAAATTCAAGGCAGAAGACCTGCTGGAGTTGTTCCGGGACCTGGTCGACGACTGGACGAACGAAGGGTATGACCCGTTCGCGGCGCCCGGTGAAAAACGCGCCGGCAAACCCTGGGGCCGCAAGAACGGCAACAACGAAACCGCGGTCGGCCGCATCCGCGTCACGGCCAACCGGATGGTGGGTCTGTCAGGCGATGCCGAGATTCGGACCGACGAGAACGGGTATCCGCAGAACCGGATGTTCAAGGACGTTCCGTCTGATCAGCCACTGGTCGTCGCAGAACCGGGATTCGAGAACGAGGTCGCAGCATTCAACCTGTACGATTACCTGTCCCGTTCCGATGTTACCTGGAATCCGTCCGTCTGTTCAGTAGTCAAGGAAAGCCTGTTCTGCCCCACCTCGGAGGAGTTCATCCTGCCGGTCGAACACGGCAACGACCGATGCGAGTGGTTCGTCCAGTTGTCCGACGAGATCACCTGGGAAGTCAAGGACAAGGAGACGGGCAAGCCACGCAGCCGCGTTGTCATGCGCCCGGGCGACGTGGCCTGCATGCCGGCCGATATTCGCCACCAGGGCTATAGTGCGAAACGGTCAATGCTGCTGGTCTGGGAGAATGCCAGCCCGCGAATCCCGGAAATGATCCAGAATGGCGAAGCGCCGGTGGTAGCGGTGCAGTTCTGAGGCATGCTTTCCTTTTCCGTCATGCCCGCGCTTGTCGAGACTTGGTTGGCGGCAGCCACATTGCTGAATGCTCCCCTGCGCGGAAATCATGAAAGTGATGAACGCAACAAGGAACCTTCCCATGGACGGCAGCAGCCTTGATCCGGATCCTGCGGCCTGGAAGCCGGCTTCGATCCAGAACAAACTCTTCATCGGGGGCGCGTGGGTCGACGGCGTCGAAGGAAAGACCATTGATGTCCTGAACCCGCACGACAATTCCAGGATCACGACGATTGCGGCAGCGACGGCGCCTGACGTGGACAAGGCGGTGGAAGCTGCAGAGAAAGCCTTCCCCGCATGGTCGTCCATGGCTGCGATGGATCGTGGACGCCTGCTGCTGAGGCTGGCGGATCGAATTGAGAAAGAGCAGGCCGAACTGGGGCGGCTGGAATCGCTGAACACCGGTCACCCCTTCCGCGATACCCAGATACTGGATGTGCCGCGGACGGCCGTGACGTATCGGTATTTCGGTGGCATGGCCGACAAGTTCGAAGGCTCGGTCATCCCTGTTGAAGCCGGTTTCCTGAACTACCTGGAGCGAGAACCGGTCGGCATTGTCGGTCAGATCGTACCGTGGAACTTTCCGCTCATGTTCACCAGCTGGAAGATGGCACCAGCGTTGGCTGCAGGGAATTGCATTGTCATCAAACCGTCGGAGATCACGCCACTCTCCACGCTGCGGATCGCCGAACTGATGCAGGAAGTCGGCATTCCAGACGGCGTCGTCAATGTGGTTCCCGGCTATGGCCATACCGCAGGCGCGCGGATTGCCGAACACCCGGACATCGGCAAGATCGCCTTTACCGGCTCTACCGCTGTCGGTCAGGGGATCGTCCGCGCATCGGCTGGCAACCTCAAGAAGGTGCAACTCGAACTGGGCGGCAAGGGCGCCAACATCGTATTCGAAGACGCGTCGATCCCGGCCGCCGTCGGCGGCAGCGCGTTCGCCATATGGCACAACCAGGGTCAAGCCTGCATCGCCGGCTCCCGCCTGATCCTGCACGAGAGCATCGCCGACGCATTCATGGAGAAGTTTGTCAGCCTGACCCATTCCATCAGGCTGGGCAATCCGCTGGACCCGGCAACGGAAATGGGGCCGCTGACCTCGCGCCTCCACCAGCAGCGCGTCCTGGATTACTGCCGGGCTGCCCGAGACGAGGGCGGCGAAATCGTCACCGGGGGCGAAACGGCAGACGACCCCGCCCTTGCCAAGGGTTGCTACGTGAAGCCGACGATCGTGAAGGCCAGACCGTCCGACCGGGTATGCCAGGAAGAAGTCTTCGGCCCTTTCGTTTCTGTGATGACTTTCAAGGACGATGCGGAGGCGCTGGCGATCGCCAATAGCACTGTATACGGCTTGGGAAGCGGGTTATGGACCGGAAACCTGCATCGGGCCCACAAGTTCGCGAGGGCAATCCGCGCCGGGATGATCTGGATCAACAGCTACAAGCGAGTCAATCCAGGCTCCCCATTCGGCGGCTTCGGCATGTCCGGCTACGGCCGCGAAATGGGCTTCGAGGCGATGCGGGAATACACGCATCCGAAATCGGTCTGGGTGAATGTCGACGCCCAGATTCCGCCCTACTATCCGCGCTAGCCGAGAGCGGGCTTGATGACGGAAATCCTGTCCCTGAGAGAAGCGGTAGCGGCGTTCGTGAAAGACGGCGACACGATTGCCATGGAAGGCTTCACGCATCTGATCCCCCACGCGGCTGGCCATGAGGTGATTCGACAGGAACGGAGCGGCCTGACCCTCGTGCGCATGACGCCAGACCTGATCTACGACCAGATGATCGGCATGGGCACGGCAGACAGGCTGATCTTTTCCTGGGGCGGCAATCCGGGCGTCGGCTCGCTGCATCGCCTGCGTGATGCCTGTGAAAAGAGTTGGCCCCGCCAACTGGACATTGTCGAGCATGCTCATGCCGCCCTGGCAATGGCTTACGAGGCTGGAGCCGCCGGTCTGCCGCTTGCGATTTCCCGAAGCTATATCGGTACCGACCACGAATCGGTAAACCCCGATATCAAGCGGATCGAGTGCCCCTTCACCGGCGAAAGGCTGGCCGCATTCCCGTCAATCCGGCCAGATGTGGCGGTGATCCACGCCCAGCGCGCCGACCGCAAAGGCAATGTTCACCTGTGGGGCATTCTGGGCGTCCAGAAAGAAGCGGTACTGGCCTCCAGATACGCCATCGTGACCGTCGAGGAAGTGGTCGATGATCTGGGCGACACGGCCATGAACGAGACGATTCTTCCGGGCTGGACGATCAACGCCGTCTGCGAAGTGCCCCGCGGCGCGCATCCTTCCTACGCCCATGGTTTCTATGAGCGCCACAACGCCTTTTACACGCGATGGGACCCGATCGCACGCGACCGGAAAGCCTTCCTGAACTGGATGGAAGAATATGTCCTGAGCTGCGCAACCTTCGCAGACACATGGAACAAGCTGGAGGCAGATGGCTATGTCTGATGCCGTCGGCGACCTGGGTTATACCCAGGACGAGATGATGACCGTCGCGGCCTCCCGGCTTTTGACCGATGGCATGGTCATTTTTGTCGGGATCGGACTTCCGAGTGCCGCCGCCAATCTGGCGCGACTGACCCATGCGCCGGAGATCGCACTCATCTACGAGTCCGGCACCATCGCGACAAGGCCGAACGCGTTGCCCCTCTCCATTGGCGACGGTGAACTGGCGGAAACGGCGCGGACAGTGGTCTCCGTCCCGGAGATGTTCCGGTACTGGCTGCAAGGCGGCCGCATTGACGTCGGCTTCCTGGGCGCGGCGCAAATCGACAAGTATGGCAATATCAACACATCCTACATTGGCGGCACCTACCAGACGCCGAAGGTACGCCTGCCTGGTGGCGGCGGCGCGCCGGAGATCGCCACCCAGGCCGGTGAGATATTCGTCATCATGCGCCAGTCGCCGCGCGGCTTCGTCAACCGACTGGATTTTGTGACTTCGCTGGGCGGCGGTCCACGTCGCGAGGAGGCCAGAGCGAAAGGCCACATGCCGACCGGCAAGGGACCCAGCACGATCATTACAGACCTTGGCGTTCTGAAGACCAACCTGAATACCGACGAATTCATCCTGACGGACCTGCACCAGGGCTGTTCGGCGGAACAGGCGAAAAGGGCGACTGGCTGGGACCTGAAAGTCGCGGAACAGGTTGGTCAAACCGAGCCGCCCTCCGTGCACGAATTGTCTGTCCTCCGAGCCCTGACTGACGGCACGGCCAAGGCCCGTGACGACAACGCGTGATCAGTCCGTTCACCTTTATTGGCCGTCCAGCGCGGGTCATCTTTGGCCGCGGCAAGCGGGTGGTGCTGGCGGCGGAGGTGGAACGGCTGGGCGCATCTCGAGTACTGGTCATTTCGACGCCGGAGCAGCGTGGCGAGGCCGAGATGGCGGCGGACCTTCTGGGTGACCACGCCGCGGGAATCCACGACCGGGCAGTCCCGCACACACCGATGGAAACCGTCGATGTGGCGCGGCAGGTTGCGGCTGATCTGGGCGCTGATTGCTATGTGACCGTCGGCGGAGGGACCGCCATCGGCCTGGGCAAGGGGATTGCACTCGAGTCGGAAAAGCCGGTGCTGGCGTTGCCGACAACGTACTCTGGGTCTGAAATGTCGGCGGTACAGGGCTTCACGAAAGACGGGGTGAAGACCACGAGGCAGGATGATCGGATGTTACCGAGAACGGTGATCTACGATCCGGAACTGACACTCGGTCTGCCGGCATCCTATAGCGGGCCCAGCGGGATGAACGCGATCGCTCATGCGGTCGAGGCGCTGTATGCCGAACACGCCAACCCGATTGTCAGCCTGATCGCGGAGGAAGGGATCCGCGCCCTGGGCAAAGGGCTGCCCGGGGTGTGCGCCAGTCCCGACGATCTCGAAGGCCGGTCGCTTGCGCTCTACGGTTCCTGGCTGTGCGGGATTGCCTTGGGCGCAGGCGGCATGGCGCTGCACCACAAGCTTTGCCACGTTGTCGGCGGCAGCTTCCACCTTGCCCACGCGCCGACTCATGCGATTATTCTACCCCACGCCATGGCCTACAATGCACCGGCGGCAGAAACGGCCATGAAACGGGTCTGCAAGGCTCTGAACGCCGATAATGCTCCCGGGGCGATCTACGATCTCATCCGGAAGATCGGCGCACCCATCGCGCTCAAGCAGATAGGCATGCCCGAAGACGGTCTGGACCGGGCTGCTCAACTGACCGCGCAGAATCCCTACTACAATCCGCGCCAGATTACGCAGGATGGAATCAGACAGTTGCTGGACGACGCCTTTCACGGGCGACGACCTGCAGCCTGAGCAACGACCCCAGTTCACTTTTCAAATCAGGAGAAGCCCCGCAATGAGCAAAATCAGGAAAATCACCCTGTCACGACGAGACGCCCTTCAGATCGGTGCCGGCGCCGCAGCCGCATCCACGCTTGGCGCGCCGGCCGTCCTGGCCGCGACCAGGAAGATCAAGATCGGCTTCGTCAGCCCGAAGACCGGCCCACTGGCGCCCTTTGGTGAAGCCGACGCCTTTGTGATCGGCAAGGTCAAGGAAGCGCTCAAGGGCGGCGTCAAGGTCGGTCGAAACACCTACCAGATAGAGATCATCGAGAAAGACAGCCAGTCCAATCCGAACCGCGCCGCCGCTGTTGCGGCCGACCTGATCCTGAAAGACGAGGTGAACCTGATGCTGGTTGGCTCGACGCCGGAAACTACCAACCCGGTCGGCGATCAGTGCGAGGCCAACGACGTTCCCTGTATCTCGTCCATCGCCCCCTGGCAGCCCTGGTTCTTCACCCGGGGCGGCAAGCCAGGCAAGGGATTCAAGTGGACCTATCACTTCTTCTGGGGCCTTGAGGACGTGATCGCCGTATTCACCAACATGTGGACCAAGCTGCCAACCAACAAGTCCGTTGGCGGACTGTTTCCGAATGACGGCGACGGAAATGCCTGGGGTGACAAGAAACTGGGCTTCCCGCCGGTTCTGGCGAACAAGGGCTTCAGCCTGACCGATCCGGGCCGCTATCAGAACCTGAACGACAACTTCTCCAACTATATTTCGGCCTTCAAGCAGGCAAAGTCGGAGATCGTGACCGGCGTGATGATCCCGCCAGACTTCATCACTTTCTGGAATCAGGCCAAACAGCAGGGTTTCAAGCCCAAGATCGTATCGGTCGGCAAGGCGTTACTGTTTCCGGTCGTGATCGAAAGCATGGGAAAGAACGGCCATAACCTTTCGTCCGAAGTATGGTGGACGCCAACCCATCCGTTCAAGTCGTCAATCACGGGCGAATCGGCCAGAGCCTTCGCGGATTCCTACATGGCGACCACGAAGAAGCAGTGGACGCAGGTGATCGGCTTTGTCCACGCGCTATTCGAAGTGGCTGTCGATGTCATCAGCCGGTCGGAGGATCCCACGGATGCCGAAGCCAATCGGAAGGCGCTGGCGGGAACCAGGATGAACTCGATTGTCGGCCCGATCGACTGGACCCGGGGCGGCCCGTTCATGAACGTCTCCAAGACGCCCCTGGTCGGCGGTCAGTGGCGCCATGTGAACAAGCAGTTCCGGTACGACCTGGTAATCACTGCCAACGAAACGGCCCCGATCATTCCGGTCGGTGGCAAGATGGAACCGATCAGCCAGACGGACTGATAGTGGACCGTCGGCAGGGGACCTCCCCTGCAGCGGCCCTGACCGAACCATGCCACTCGTGGAGATCCATAACGCACACAAGTCGTTCGGCTCGCTCGTCGTAACCGACGACTTGTCGATGCATCTGGACGAAGGCGAAGCCTTGGGGGTGATCGGGCCAAACGGCGCGGGCAAGACCACCCTGTTCAATCTGATCAGCGGCGGTCTGGCGCCGGACAGGGGTCGGGTGACATTTGACGGCGCCGACATCACGGGCGTGCCGGCGCATGAACGCTGTTGCCGAGGCATCGGCAGATCCCATCAGATTCCACACCCCTTCGTCGGAATGACAGTCTTCGAAAATCTGCTGGTCGGCGCAACCTTTGGCACCGGCAAATCCGAAAAGACGTGCTACGCCTCCTGCGCAGAGGTGCTGGAAAGGACCGGTCTGATTGCGAAGGCCAACGTGCTGGCTGGCCGCTTGTCGTTGCTGGAGCGCAAGAGGCTGGAACTGGCCCGGGCGCTGGCGTCAGATCCCAGGGTTCTGCTGCTGGACGAGATTGCCGGCGGCCTGACGGAGCAGGAGTGCCTCGAACTGGTCGACACGATCAGGAACATTCGTGCCGAGGGCATATCCATCATCTGGATCGAGCATGTCGTGCACGCGTTGCTGTCCGTCGTGGACCGTCTGATTGTCATCAATTTCGGCAAAAAGATCGACGATGGCGATCCGCACGCGGTGATGAACAGCAGGCAGGTGCAGGAAATCTACATGGGCATCAGCGCTGAATGAGCTTGCTTCACACCCGGAACCTGACCGCGTTCTATGGCGACTTCCAGGCCTTGTTCGGCATCAACTTTGCCGTCGATTCTGGCGAGACGGTCGCCATCATCGGCGCAAACGGCGCTGGAAAATCGACCTTCCTGCGCAGCCTGACAGGCCTGCTGATCAATGATGCAGATGCTATCCGCTTCAAGGGCAAGGCGATCGGAGCCCTGCCGGCAAACCATATCGTCGGCGCCGGAATCGCCATGGTCCCCGAAGGGCGGAAGCTGTTCCCGTCGCTTTCCGTCGAGGAGAATCTGAAGATCGGCAACTACAGCGGCCGCGAAGGACCTTGGTCCGTGGAGCGGATCATGGACCTGTTCCCGTTCATGAGGCAGCGCCGGCACAATCCGGGTGCCGCCCTGTCCGGCGGGCAGCAGCAGATGGTCGCCATCGGTCGGGCGCTGATGTCCAACCCGGATCTTCTGCTATGCGATGAAATCAGTCTGGGTCTTGCGCCGACGGTCATCAAGGACATTTACGATACCCTTCCCGCCATCCAGGAAACGGGCACCACTGTTGTGGTTGTCGAGCAGGACATCCAGCAGGCAATGGCCGTCGCCGACCGCGTGTACTGCTTCATGGAAGGACGCGTGACCCTCGAAGGTCCGCCCGGAAACTTGAGCCACGACGCCATCAGGGAGGCCTATTTCGGGCTGAAGGGCGCCGTCTGATGGACTGGATCAACGCTGTTGTCCAAGGTATCCTCGTTGGCGGCCTGTATGCCCTCTTTGCAACTGGCCTGTCGCTGATCTTCGGGATCATGCGTCTGGTCAATATCGCCCATGGCGATCTGATCGTGCTGGCCAGCTTCCTCGGCCTGGTGATCGTGACCGGGCTCGGCCTGTACCCGCTGGTCGCCCTTCTGATCGTCGTCCCGCTCATGTTTGCATTGGGGTACGCGCTGCAGCGCGGCCTGCTCAACTTCACGCTGGGCTCGGACATCCTGCCACCGCTGCTGGTCACTTTCGGCCTGTCGATCATCATCCAGAACGCATTGCTGGAGATCTTTTCCGCCGACAGTCAGAAACTTCCGGCTGGCCCGCTCCAGACAGCCAGCATGCAGATCGCAGAAGGTCTGGCAGTCGGCGTCTTCCCGGTCATTGTCTTCGCGTGCGCCGTGGTCGTGATCGCCGGCTTGCAGTTGCTGTTATATCGGACCGCCTTGGGCGCGGCGTTCCGGGCAACATCCGATGACCCGGATACAGCCCGCCTGATGGGGATCGACAACCGGCACATCTTTGCGCTCGCCATGGCCATCTCGCTTGCCGTAGTGGCGCTCGCCGGAGTGTTTCTCGGCATGCGGACCGCATTCGATCCCAGCATCGGGCCCGGCCGGCTGATTTACGCGTTCGAAGCAGTCATCATCGGCGGTCTCGGCAGCCTGTGGGGAACACTTGTCGGCGGAATCGTTCTCGGCGTATCACAGATCATCGGCGGCAAGCTTTTTCCCGGCGCCGACCAACTGGCCGGCCATGTTGTCTTTCTGATCATTCTGGTTTTCCGGCCGCGCGGCCTCTTTCCCCGGGCCATGGACTAGGCGGCAGCAGATGGCGAATACCGGCACCTACTGCGTTACGACCGCGACCCGCACCAGCCGCATCGGACTGATGCTCATGCTGGCAGGCGTCGCGTTCCTCTCCCTGACGCCTGTCTGGGGTGGACGGTCGGACATGCGTCTGGTCGTGGAGTTCTGCTACTTCCTCGCGTTGGCTCAGATGTGGAACCTGTTGGCGGGTTATGCCGGCCTGGTGTCTGTCGGGCAGCAGGCCTTCGTCGGTCTTGGCGGCTATGCCCTGTTCGTCTCGACGATTTTCATGGGCGTCCATCCTCTGCTGGCCTTGCCCTTGGCTGCCGTGGTCGCTGGCATCCTTGCCCTCCCGACTGCGCTGATCGTATTTCGGTTGCGCGGTGCCTATTTCGCCATCGGAACCTGGGTGATGGCCGAGGTTTACCGTTTGAGTTTTGCGCAAGTCTCGGTGCTGGGTGGTGGATCTGGTCAAAGCTTGCCGATCAACGTGATCAAGTCTGTCGCCAGCAGCCGCAGCGACCGCGAACTCGTTGTCTTTGCCATCGGCATCATGCTGGCCGTGGCGTCGACCGGAATTGTCTGGTGGCTGCTGCGGTCCCGGCATGGTCTGGCGCTGACGGCGATCCGGGACAGCGAACCGGCTTCCGAAAGCCTGGGCGTCAACAACTTCAAGACCAAACTGCTCGTGTATGTGCTGGCAGCCGCGATCACCGGATTCATCGGCGCGCTGATCTATCTGCAGAAGTTCCGAATCGCGCCGGACGCCGCGTTCAGTCTGATTGATTGGACCGCCTATGTCATCTTCATCGTGGTTATCGGCGGCATTGGACGGATCGAAGGGCCGATCGTCGGAACGATCGTCTTCTTCATTCTGCGCGAATTCCTGTCCGATCTTGGCAGCTGGTACCTGATGATGCTGGGTCTGGTCGCCGTTGTGATCATGCTGAAGGCGCCACAAGGCATCTGGGGTGAGCTGGCCAACCGGTTCGATCTGCACTTCTTCCCGGTGCAAAGACGGCTATACCGCTCCGATGGACAGACACCGGGCGGTAGTGCATGAGCATCCGCTATGACCGTCCCTGGCATACCCGCCCCTTCGCACCGTCGCAAGGGGATACCGTTTGCGATGCCGATGCCATCGTTGAAGGAGAAGCCCGGGAATTCGTTTATGGGGAGGGAAAGACAGCTTTCGAGTTGATTGTCGTTGGCACGGCTGACGGCCCGCGCGCCTATCTGAACCAGTGTCCGCACTTCAAGATCAAGATGAATGTCCGATCAGACGAGATACTCAACACACACGGCCTGATCCAGTGCGCTTGGCACTATGCCTGCTTCCGACCAGAAGACGGCCATTGCGTCTCGGGCCCCGTCGAGGGCGACGTCCTCCATTCGGTGCCAATTGCCATCTGCAACGGCAGCATCATGATCGGAGAACCGGAAGTATCAGGGTTATCGACATGAAGCGCCCGGCATCGGAAGTCGTGAGACCCCCGGAGCGCGAGCGAGTTCAGTCGTTGGCGCGCGGCCTTGCCGTGATCCAGGCTTTCAGAGCAGACCGCGCCCGGATGACCCTGACGGAAGTTGCCACCACGACCAACATGACGCGGGCAGCGGCACGCCGCTTTCTGCTGACGCTGGAAGACCTTGGTTTCGTGGCATCAGACGGCAAATACTTTTCGCTGACCCCGCATGTCCTTCGCCTTGGCTATGCCTACCTGTCCTCCCTGTGCTGGTGGCACATCGCCCAACCCTTCATGGAGGAGGTCGCGCGCTCGGTACAGGAGAGCTGCTCGGCAGCAGCCCTGGATGGCGACGAAATTGTCTATCTCGCGCGCGTACCGGCCTCTCGAATCATGTCGGTGAACCTCAGTATCGGCACGCGTCTGCCAGCTTACTGCACCTCGATGGGCCGGGTATTGCTGGCCCACAAGTCGCCCTCTTCTATTGACGCCTATCTGGCCGGTGCCAAGCTGGAAAAACGAACAGCGCGCACGCTTGCTGACCAGGACAGGCTACGCGCAGAAATTGTCAAGGTAAGAGCTCAAGGCTACAGCGTGATCAATGAGGAACTCGAAGCTGGCGTCCGGTCTGTCGCCGTACCGCTTTTTGACCGGAATGGCAACTGCATTGCGGCGCTGAACATTGGCGGCGCTGCATCACGGGCCACGATCCGGCATGTGCTGGACGTCTACCTTCCGACGCTGCAGGAAGCCTCGCGCAAAATAACCGCCGCGCTTCCCTGATCGACAAGCCGGGGTGCGCCTCCGGCGCCGTGACGGAAGCCATGCCGACCGTCCATTCCGGGATCGTTGTGGGGCGGGCGAGTACCTTGTCCATGATCTGCTCCGGAACGGCACTGCATCGCGCTGGGTCGGGATACTGTCCTTGTTGTCGTGAAGAAGGACATGAGGCACGTCAGGGTCAGTCGGTCATCTCGGCCGCTGTACATCTCCGATGCTCGACACGCCTCAAGAGCACCGCGAAGAGAATTCCGGCCGCGCACAGGACGACAGTCAGCCACGGGCCCTGGGCCCAGCCCCCCATGGCGACCAGCAGGGCAAATAGCGGAGGCGATGCGAGTTGTCCGACGTTGGTTCCTTGCAGGATCAGGCCGTTCATGCCGGCGATGCGCGATCTGTCCGGCGCGTGACGCGTGACGCTGCCGAAAACGGAAGCGGGCAGGAGCCCGCCGACATAGGAAAACGTCAAGGCAAACACCAGGCGCGCAACAACGCCAAAGCCGTCAGCATAGGTCAACCAGCCCGTCACGCCCATCGTCAGCAGGGCGATGCCGATCAGCAGCCATCGTGGCGCCCCGCGATGCCCTAGCCAACCGCCCGTGAGGTTTCCGGCGGCGTTGGCCCAGATGATGATGGCCACGAAGATTGCCGCGTTGCCCGGGTCATACTGGTAGGTTTCGATCAGATATTTTGGCAGAAAGGCGGTGATCGGCAGAAAGGCAGCAGCATATATCGAGAACAGGAGGGCGAGGAGCCACGGCCCGGCGCGTCGCAGAACCGCTGCCAGTTCCGCCCAGGGGCTGGGGATGCCGCGCGCGATACTGACGCCGTCGGGCGTCTTGCGCGTTCCCCACCAGAAACCAGCGGCAAACAGCCAGACCAGCGCCGCGTTGGCGATCCACAGGCCACGCCAGCCGCCGAGGCTGAGCAACGGCGGCGTCAGCAAGATCATGATCGCGATGCCGGTGGGCATGAAGGTTCCCCAGAACCCCATCGCGAGGCCCAGATGGCGCGGTGCGGTGGCGCGCAGAATCAGTGCCGGCGACGCCACCAGGACCGTGACCGCCCCCAGGCCTTCCAGCAAGCGGCTTGCCAGCAGCATCGTCAGCCCATCGGAAAGCCCACCGATCAGAGTGCCGGCCCCGGTGGCCATGAGACCGACCAGCGCCATGCGACGCACACCCCACCGGTCGGCGTATACCCCTGTCACTGCCCCGATTGCTGCGGCAACGGCATAGACCAGCGACAGGACCCAGCCGGCTTCGACCAGCGATAGAGACAACGCCGACTGCAGTGCCGGGATGGCCGAGGGCAGTTTGCCGATCTGGAACGCGACGACAATTCCTGCCGACACGGCAAGCAGCACGACGGTCCAGCGGGTCTCGTCGGCAGGTGCAGGAGACTGCAGCGGAGCATCGGTCATGACGCCGCCTGAACTGCAGGCAGGATGTCTACTCGTCCCTGACGGGGTTGGAGAGAACACCGATCTTGTCGATGTCAATCTCTACGGTATCGCCGTCCTTCATGAACAATGGCGGATTGCGTTTGAAGCCGACGCCGCCGGGCGTACCCGTCACGATCACGTCACCGGGCCGCAGCATGGTGAAACTGGAAATATACTCGATCAGGAACGGCACTGAAAAGATCAGAAGATCAGTCGTGGCATCCTGAAGGACATCTCCATTCAGGCGAGTTTGAAGACGCAGGGAGGAGGGGTCCGGGATTTCGTCCGTCGTCACCATCCAGGGCCCGAATCCGCCGGTACGGGGAAAGTTCTTTCCCGGGGTAAACTGATGGGTGTGGCGCTGCCAGTCGCGGATCGAACCGTCGTTGTAGCAGCTGTAACCTGCGATGTATCCCAGTGCATCGCGCTCCTTCACATGCCGCGCCTCCGCGCCCATTATGACCGCAAGTTCGCCCTCATAGTCGTAGGCGCTGGAATTGACCGGACAAATCATCGGCTCGCCGGATCCAATTTGGGTGTCCGCCCACCGCGTAAACAGGACAGGATAATCGCTGTCGGAACGCCCGGTCTCTTCAATATGAGATTTGTAGTTCAAGCCGACGCAAACGATCTTGTCAGGATTCGGAATGACCGGCAGCAGCGTGACGTCTGCGAGATTTTCCCAGTCTTCATGCCGGCTCACACGCTCCGCGATCGAGTTCAGCATGCCATTTGCCAGGGCATCTTTCAGAGTCGGGCAAATGTTTCCCATATCAATGACCTTGTCGTCGTCAACGACGCCCCAGGTCCGGGTATCTTTGAGGATGAAGGAGGCAAGTTTCATGGTTCAGGTCCTGTCAGGATCGAGAAAGCGCGCCCGTCAGCACCTGCGCGCGAAAGCAGGCGGGGACGTCCTAGCCGTAGCCCGATTTCAAGACGAACCTGCGGTCACAGTAGGGGCACTCGACAAAACTGTCGGTGCCCATGCTCAGAAAGACTCTTGGATGACCCAGCACCCCACCGCCGTCGCAGGACACGTTCCGCTCGGTCACCTCCACGACTTCGGGAGCTTCGGTTTCAGCCATCGGGGCCAGTCATTACCGCTGAAATCACAGGTATTGTCCGAATTCTTGCCCATTGCGCCAATCCGCACAACAGGACAGGTGAACGCGGGTCTGCATGCAGGATATGCAACTCTGACAGCTCTGGCGGGCAGCCTGATGCGATGGCGGGTCATTCTGATATCCATGGATTGGCGACCGTTTCGGTCCCGGTGTGCCTGTCGGTCCCTTGCGGGTGGCGCTGACAAGCGGAGTTGTTGTTCTGTGGTGCTCATCGCCGTGGGAGAGTCAACCCTCTGGCAGGTTATGGCCCACGGGAAGCAGGTTACCTGACAGATGCCTTGCCCGCATATCGGTAGCGACCACACAGACGTTCCGGGCGGTTCTGCACCCGTTCCTCTTCAGGCCTTGAGACTATATGCTTTCGCCAAATGAACGGAATCGCTTGAGGGCACTTTCATTGTCGAACCGTATGGGCGTACGGACAGTCGCTGCGCGGGTCGCGGCGGTCATACCCTGCTACCAATGCGCCAACAGTGCGCTGGACGTGATCGCGCGCATGCCGAACTGCGTCGACGCGATTTTCGTCGTGGACGATGGCTGCCCCGATGACACGGGCGGGCGCGTGGCCGGGGCCAGCGACGATCCGCGCTTGCGCGTTCTCGAACACGATCATAATCGCGGCGTCGGAGCCGCCATGGTGACGGGCTACCGAGCAGCGCTGCAAGACGGCGCCGATATCGTCGTCAAGCTGGACGGGGACGGGCAAATGGACCCCGCGCTGATCCCGAATCTGATTGCGCTGATCAAGGCCGGGGAGGCCGACTACTGCAAGGGCAACCGTTTCTATTTCAGCGATGACGCGCAGTCCATGCCGCGCCACCGCTATATCGGCAACGCGGGGCTGTCGTTCCTGACCAAGCTGTCTTCGGGTTATTGGAGCATCTTCGATCCGACCAACGGATTTACCGCGATTCATCGAAGCGCCTTGTCGCTGATACGGCTCGACAGGCTGGATGAGGGCTATTTCTTCGAAAGCGACATGCTGTTCCGGTTGAACATCGCCCGCGCGGTCGTGCGCGACGTACCGCTCCGTGCGGTCTACGGCCGGGAGACAAGCCATCTGAACGCGATGCGTGCTTTCTGGCGTTGGCCCTGGAAACATCTTCGCAATGCGTGGCGGCGGCTGATCTATCGTTACTATCTGCATGATTTCAGCCTCGCTTCTCTCGAGTTCCCGATCGGCCTGTTCCTGCTCGGTTTCGGACTTGTCTTCGGGGCGTTCGAATGGACTGCCGCCGCCCAGGCGGATCGAAACACGCCGGCCGGTACGGTGATGCTGGCGGCGTTGCCGGTCATTTTGGGGGTGCAGCTACTTTTGTCGGCGCTGCATCACGACATCGAAAACCAGCCGCGCGTGCCCTTGCAGAAGCTGACCGCGGGGGGGGAGCGCACCGCCCCAGCGGGCCAGCCGCAAAGGCTGAGCAGGACCATCGCCAACGCCCAAAAGACGACATTTCCGATATTGATCAGACTGCGCAAAACGAGTCCGACAGCAGTGGCCGCGGCGAGCGGGAGGCCGTAGATCGAAAGCAACGAGGCGAGGCCCGCTTCCCCGGTGCCATAGCCGCCCACCGTCTGAATCGGGATCGTGCCCATCAAGACATAGGCGGATGCGACAAACGGGGCCGTGTCCCATCCCAACTGGGGAGCCAGGGCGACCAGTGGCGCCAGCAACGCGCCCAAGACCAGAACCCAGCGCAGCAAGATGATCGCGAAGGCGCGCGAGACTACCGCGAGCGATATTTCACGGCGGTACCAGACTCGGGTTTGCAGCGCCTGGCGCATCACCCATCGGGCGGCTCTGCCGCCGCCGCGCCGCGCGATCCCGTGGGCGAGGCGACCCGCCACCGCGAGCAGCCACTCGATTCGGACAATGGCGGCCAGCGCAAGCACGAAGAGACCAGCCAGGGCCATCAGCGCCAGCGCGCCCGGATGGCCCGGCCCAGCCAAAATCAGGAACGCGAAGAAGAACAGGATCATGCATACCATATCCTGCGTCCGATGAAAAACCGCGACAAAAGCCGCGCGGGCGGCGCTGACGCCGAAACGGTCGCGCATCAGGAATATCCAGGCCAGATCGCCGAGTCGACCCGGCAGCAGCGACGAGGCCAACATGTGCCAACCGACGACGCCAAGCGCCCGTCCGGGTTCCGATTTGTCACGCAGCACGACGTTCAGCCAAATCACCTCAAGCGAGGCGTTGACCAGCAGCAGCAGGAGAGATATGCCAGCGACGCTGATCGGAATGGCCTTGATGCTGGCCATAAGCGCGCCTGAATCGGTGGTCGCGGCGAACCAGCCGAGCACGAGTGGTGTCGAGACGATCCACAACCAGCCCGACCGACCGAGCCAGCCGCGCAGTTTCGCTATCCGATCCGCCTTGGAAATTTCTACCTCCGAAACTCCCCGCGCGCGGGCGTGCCCATGACATGTTTGCACTGTCCATAGGCCAGCAAACGCGGCAGGTAAAGCTGGCGTTGCCGTCATCTGGACCTGAAGTAGCCATCATTGCATGATGGCCGTCCGGTGATGAGCACAGAGGATACCAGCGATAGGATGCGGTATGGGACGTCCCTTGGCGGCGCAGGGTGGACGCCCGTTCTCGGATCGCTGCGGCATGATCCTGCGCTGCGCTGACGGTCTGAACAACAAGATGGTCGCTGTCGCACGCTGCCGGATTGCCCCGAACCTGCCTTCAGGCGGCAATGGAGGGACCATGCCAGCTATTTGCGAATCGAGCAGTTCGATTATAGGTCTACGTCCCGGCATTGTCGCGACGGTTGATGACGGTACGGGGAAGAGGGCGTCTTGAACCGGTCGGAAAGGATGTAGCGTCATGAAGACGTCGATATGACCGTCAAGGCGATTGCGCGTGTCATTGCCGGGGCCTGCCTTCTCGTTGGTCTGGTGGTAGCGACGCGGCCGGATGTCGAGCCTCCGACCGCGGACGCGCTGGGATATCTTGACTTTGCGATGAGTGTAGCCGAACACGGCGTGTTCGGGCGCTGGCAGGGGCCGGATGCGCCGCCAGAACCTTCGGGCTGGTTGATGCCGCTCTATCCCGCCATGCAGGCCCTGGCCTTGTTGGCTTTGCCGGATTTGGCGAAGGCGACTCGGTGTTATGTCGACCGCAGACCCGCAGCAACATGTCCACCCGGCCTCAATCTTCAAAAACTCGTTGCCGTACCCTTCGCGCTCGTACTGGCGCTCGCGGTCTGGTGGCTTGCCTGGCTGGTCACGGGCCGTCCAGCGGCCGCCTGGATTGCGATGGTTGCCGTTTTTCTGGCGGAATGGCCCGTAAAGGCGACGACGGTTTTCCTGACCGAAGGACCCGTTCTCGCCTTTGGCGCCCTTTTTCTTTGCGCTCTCGCCCGTGTGGTGCAAACCCGTGCCGTCGGATGGGCTGCGGTGGCAGGGCTTTTACTGGGCCTGATGGCGCTGACTCGGCCCGGCTATGTCTATCTTTACTGGTTCTTGCTGCCGCTGGCGCTGTGGGCTGGCGTTTGCATCAAGAAGCCGTCCTGCGCGGCGCTGCTATGGGGGGGCTTCACGCTCGCCTTCGTCGCGGTGTGCCTGCCGTGGATGCTTCGCAACTCCATGACGATCGGTGAATTCACGCTGACGGCCGGCAGCTACGGCGCCCTCTCCCTATCGCACCGTCTCGGGTTCAACGAGATGTCGCCCATGCAGTGGTTAGCCGCCTTCGTCTTTTGGTTTCCGGATTTTGGTGACGATCTGGCCACGGCCTTGTTCGGATCGACAACTGTCGCGCCGCTGACCTGGGACAAACCCGCCAGTTTCTATCTCTATGGTGCCGGACCGTTTTACAGGGAAACCCTCGCCGCAGCCGGCGGAACTGAAAGCCATGCAGGCTACCTTCTCAGACGCCACGTGCTCGGCGATCCTCTGACCCACGCTGCCGTCACCTTGCCCCTTGCCTGGCGAGGAATGCTCATGGGCTATTGGTCCGTTGTGGGGCTGATTTGCCTCGCCATCTACTTGCGCGTGGACCGCGGTCGCCGCCGCGCGGCGCTCCATGCGGTGCTGTTCGCCGCCCTCGTCATGGTCTTTTTCCATGCCGCGGTTTCAGTAAGCATCCCCCGCTACAACACGCTCCTGGTTCCAATACTGGCGGTGGCCATCGGTTGGGCCGGTGCGCGCCTCCTGGATCGTTTCGCGCGTCGGCCTCGTGCACCGGCATGACGAGCGTCTCTTTTGTGCTCTGGCTGTGTCTGCGGGGCTGTCGGCAGATCGCCTCGGCCCGAAGCCAGCCCGTCGTTCCCGCTAAACCGGCTCAATCCTGTGAATCTGAAGCAGGATGTCGGATGGCAAGACATATCGGATCAGCGGGTACGTTGCCGCGATGCCCGCATACATGACGGACGAAACGGCAAGATTGGCGGATCGGCCCGTCCGCAGCCGCGTCCACAACCCGGCCAGCGCGATCGATGGCAAGCGCCGTTCGTCAACGGGCAGAAACCCGGCTCGCCCACACAACATCGCCAAATTGGCCTTGTTGACGTAGAAAAGGTGCGGGCTTTGGTAGCCGCGCTGCCACATGCGTTCATAGGGGCCGGTCGCGCCAAGCCGCAGCGCGCTGAGTCGTGCCAGACGATAGAATGTCCCGTCGCTGTCCGGCATCACCAGAATAAGGAATCCGCCCGGCCTCAGAACGCGCCGGACCTCCGCCAGAGCCGCCAAGGGATCGGGCAGGTGCTCGAACACATCGTTGAACGACACCGCGTCAAGGGAAGCGTCTGGTATCTCCGGCAGTGGAAAGGTGCTATCGCGCACGTCATGTCCCTTGGCCCGCGCCCGGGCTGCCGCGTCTGGATAGGGTTCGATGCCCTCGGTACGCATGCCGCGGTTGCGCGCGATGTCGAGAAACCAGCCTGCGGCGCAGCCCACATCCAAAAGCGCAAGGTCTTCCAGTTCGGTATGGCGGGCCAAGAGGTCCAGCGTGCGCGTGGCGTTCGCGAGCCGAAGCGCTTCCAGCGAGTCGAAGGTGTTTTTCGTCCAACCGAAATCGGCCTGCCCATTGACGACGGCATCAGCGAGCGCGGAGCGCTCCAGGCCGCAATCGCCGCATCGCGCAACCCAGTCTTGCACATGGCGCACGAGCACTCCGCCGCAGGCGGGACAGGAACTGTTCCACCGTTGCATGCAAACCCTATCTGTACACAAGAATGCGGGCGTCGGTCATTCGCATAAGATATGGCATGGCGGCAGCCGGTCCGCCAAGACTTGGAACACGTGGATGGGCGCAACTCGACACCTGATTGTCAATCGGCATGCCATGTTGACCACCGGGGCTACCGGACCGAAGCCGGGTCATGTGCGATGCATGAAGGCCAGCTCTTGTTGCCGGTCTCGACGCTCTAGCCATGATGGCTGAGCCGACCCATCAGGTGGTGGCCACTGGCCCGAGCGAAGGACAGGTAACCGAGTTCATCGCGGATGACGACGTTGCGCGGGATATTCTCTTGTCCTGCGGTCGATAGCGCGGATCGGTCGGCCCGGTCGGGTGCGCAGGAAACGGCGCTCGCGGCCTGCGCGCCTGAACTGCCTGGCGTGAGCGTAGCGCCTGGCCACCAGCGCTGCCCGTCTGGCGCCCCGCGCACAGGGTTGGCGCTGCATTCAATGTCGTTCATCCCCCTGAGTGTAATCCACGAACCTCGAAGCCACGACCGGCAATCAATGATGTTCAGTGGCGTTTCCATCTCTGAAGCAATCCGGTCGTCTGCTCGACCAGACTTTTCGGAGAGCAGCAACAAGGCTAACATCTGGTCACACCAATAGCCGAAACGATGCAGGAGCCTTGGGGAGCAGAGCATGAAATTTGGATTGGGTCAGAGCATACCAAGGTGGGAAGACCCGCGCCTGCTGCGCGGCGGCGGTCGGTACACGGATGACCTCAACCGGCCCGACCAGGCGTATGGTCACGTTCTGCGATCATCCTGCGCACACGCCACGATCGATCGCATCGACATGACAGCAGCACTTGAGGCGCCGGGCGTCCTGGCGATCCTGGTCCATGACGACTGGGCAGCCGACGCGTTGGGCGTATTGCCCTCGCTAGCCCCCATGTTGCTGCCGCTGAAACGGCCTGACGATACGCCGATCCACGAGCCGTATCGGCCGCCGCTGGCACCCGGCGTGGTGAAGTTTGTCGGCGATCCCGTCGCCTTCGTCGTCGCCGAAACCGCAGCCCAGGCGAGGGATGCGGCGGAGTTGATCGATATCGACTATGAAGAGCTGCCGGCCGTGATCAGAACCGAAGAAGCGGTTACGGATGATGCAGCACTCGTCTGGCCTGACTTGGGAGACAACGTCAGTTTCCGGCAGTCTATGGGGGACTGGGAAGCGGTGGATGGCATCTTTCAAACCGCCGCGCATGTCGTCAGCATGGATCTGCCGATCAACCGGGTCGCCCAGAATCCGATGGAGCCTCGTGCAGCTTTGGGCGAATACGATCGATACGCTGATCGATACACCCTTTGGACCGGCACGCAGGGACCTCACGACAACAGGAACCTTCTGGCCCAATTCACGCTCAAGATCCCGATCAGCAAGCTGCGGCTGGTCAGCCCTGACATGGGCGGTGGTTTTGGCCTGCGCGGCGGCCTGTTTCCGGAAATGCCTCTGGTGGTCTGGGCGGCCAGGAAGGTGGGCCGACCGGTCAAGTGGAAGGGTGACCGCAGTGAACATTTCCTGGTCGATGATCAGGGCCGGGACAGCCGCCTGACGGCGGAACTGGCATTGTCCGAAGAAGGCGACTTCCTTGCCACCAGGGTGAAGTCCGTTGCGGCGCTGGGGGCCTATTGCAGTTTCTTCGGTCCGTTGCCGACATTCGGAAATATGGGCGCGATCGTAGGGATGTACAAAACCGGCGCGGCGGCCGTGGACGTGACCGCGGTATTCACCAACACCTGTCCCATAGGGCCCTACCGCGGCGCGGGTCGACCGGAATCGATCTATCTTTGCGAGATGCTTGTAGAACGGGCAGCAGCAGAAATGGGCTTTGACCGGGTGGCCCTTCGTCGCCGCAATCTCATCCCCGAAGACGCGATGCCGTTTCAGACCGGGCTTCAGTACAGATACGATTGTGGCCAGTTCGAAACCAATATGGACAAGGCGCTTGCCGCGGCTGATTATGCCGGTTTCGAAAGGCGCCGACAGGAGAGTGCTGCGCGCAGCAAACTACGTGGTTTCGGTATCACAAATGCCATCGAACAGTCCGCTGGTCTAGGCGATGAAGGTGCTGAGATCCGCTTTGATCCGGAAGGCGGCGTGACTTTGACGGTCGGTACACTCTCCCATGGACAAGGCCACGAAACCGTTTTCCGCCAAGCGCTCTGTAACACGCTGGGTCTGGAATTCGAGCAGATACGCTTCGTTCAGGGCGATACGGATATCGTCGCCTACGGTCATGGCACCTACGGATCACGCTCGTCTGGACTGGGCAGCGGCGTGATCCAGGCCGCCAGCAACAAGATCATCGAGAAGGGCAAGATCATCGCTGCCCATCATTTCGAGACAGCGACGACTGATGTCGAATTCAATGACGGTACCTTCTCGGTGGCTGGGACCGACAAGATAATTGCCATCACCGAAATTGCCAGGCTGGCCCATAACTTCTTCGGTGCTCCCGGCGGTGGTGAAAACGGGCTCTGTGCCAGTGCCACCTTTCGCCATCCGGGACCGACCTTCCCGAATGGCACCCATTGCTGTGAATTGGAGATTGATCCGGAAACCGGAATGGCAGAACTGTTGAACTGGGTGGCAATCAATGATGTTGGGACCGTAATGAATCCGCTGCTGCTGAAAGGTCAGCTGCATGGCGGGATCGTCCAAGGCGCTGGCCAGATCCTTATGGAAGACATCGTCTGGGACGAAAACGGCCAGTTGATTACCGGCTCGTTCATGGACTATGCCGTGCCACGGGCGGAGGACATGCCAAGCATCACAGTCTGTTCAAGTCCAACCATCACGAAAACCAATCCGCTGGGCATCAAGGGTGCAGGCGAAGCTGGCTGTGTCGGCGGCATGGCCTGCACCATGATCGCGCTTCTGGATGCAGTGCGACCAGCCGGCGTGACCGAACTGCCCATGCCGGCGACGCCGATGGCCGTATGGCAGGCCTTGCAGATGGCGCAGGATTCCTGAGTTCAGTCAGCTCTCAGGCGGCCAACGCCTCCGTAACCGCCTCGAGGTTTGTTCCCGGAATTTCGGGTGTTGCAGGAACTGTTGCCCTTTCTGTCTCGGCGCCTGATTGCAGCATATCGGCAACAGAGCATTCCAACCACCACCTGAGCATATCAGACATCAAGACTGGCACACTCGTTTACGGTTTGGTGCGGACGGCGGGACTTGAACCCGCAAGGCCCAGGGGCCGTGGGGTTTTAAGCCCCATGCGTTTACCAGTTTCGCCACGTCCGCAACATGTCTGCCCAGTTCGTGCAGCAAGACAGACTTTAATCTTCCGATCCTGTCCAGCAAATCTGTTATCTTGAGGGAATGAGCGCCACAAAGGCATATTCCGCCTGATTTGGCGCACAAGTCGTTTGTCAATTGTCAGGCGCGGGATTCCAAATGCGCGATCTGTGACATTGCCTTGCAATCTCGCCGTTGGCGCACCCCAACCTTCAGCGTGGCATCTGACCGACGCTCTCCAAACGGCTGCTGCCGAGCTGACCGAACCGTTGCCGATAGGCATACGGTGTCAATCCCGTTTTCCGCTTGAACAGGCGCGTGAAGGAACTGAGATCGAAATAGCCAACCCGTCCAACGATTTCGGTCAGGGGCGCAGCGGTATTTTCCAGCATCTTTTTGGCAGTCTCTATGCGAACATGCTGCAAATAGGTCAGGGGCGCTATACCGAGTTCGGCGTTGAATCGACGGATCAGCGTACGCTGGCTGACATTCATGCGTCGCGCCAGTGTCTTCTGATCAATCGCTGCGCCAACGTTGTTCTGCAGCCAGTATTGCGCTTTGGCGACCAGGGGATCGACGCTCAGGTTATGCTCCAGCAATTCCTGATACGGTCGTTGCGAATTCGGCCCGATGTCGATCAGCATGGCTCTTGCGCATATCGCTGCCAGATGCGGACCGGCATGACGACCGATCAAGTGAATGGCCATGTTCAGGTGAGCCGTCATCGCGCCGGTCGTCAACAGACGGTCATCTTCGGCCAACAGGGCATTGGCATCCAGGTCGACTCTGGGAAAGCGGCGCCGGAATGACCGCTCCAGCCACCAGGCTGTGGTAGCACGACGCCTGTTCAACAGACCTGTTTCCGCCAACAGAAAGGTGCCGGTACAGTTGGCTGACAACACGCTGCCCTTTTGCCAGCACTCGGACAGCCAGCAGAGCAACGAAGCCTGTTCCGAGACTATGTTCTCGAAAATATTCATGCCCTTGTAGCAGAAGGCCGGGACGTAGATCAGGTCAAAACTTTCGGCCTCGGCAATGGTCATGTCTGGCTGAAGCGTGACACCCCCGCTGGCGACAACCGCTGCATCCGACACGCCGACAGTACGGCAGCCGAACAGTCGGGTCTGCGCGCCTTGCTGGCGGCTGATGTGGTCGTTGGCAATCTGAAATGCATCCATCATTCCCCCGACGCTGTACAGGTAGACATTTGGAACAAGGACGATGCCGACATTGATCATTCGTTCTTCCTTCCTCAAGCCAGTTTGGCAAATTTGACCATTGATATGTCATAAACGCCACTTCGGCGCCACTGATCAGGGCCATACAAGGATCGGTGTTATCGAATTCGCAAAAGAGGTCCCACGATGCTGCCTGAACTTCTCGAAGGGCGCCTTGGCCTGCCAGTCATAGCTGCGCCGATGTTTCTGGCATCCGGCCCGCGCCTTGTCATTGAGTGTTGCAAGGCGGGCGTCATCGCCGGGTTTCCGGCGCTCAACCAACGCACAAGCGAAGGGCTGGAGCAATGGCTCGGCGAAATCACGTCCGCTTTGGCAGCGCAAGAACAGGAAACCGGGCAGGCGCCGGCACCTTTCGGCGTCAATCTGGTCGTCCATCCCAGCAATCCGCGCCTGCAGGCCGATCTGGCCCTGTGCATCAAATACAAGGCGCCGATCGTCATGACCATCCTGGGTGCTGATGCAAGGCTGGTGGACGCCGTGCATGCCTATGGCGGAATCGTCATCCACGATGTTGTCAACCCGAAACACGCCCGCAAGGCCGCATCGGCGGGTGTTGACGGCCTGATCGCAGTTGCCGCCGGGGCCGGCGGGCATGGCGGCTCGCTCAGCCCCTTCGCGCTGGTAAACGAAATCCGCCAGTTCTTCGACAAGACCATCATCTTGTCTGGCAGCATTTCCAAGGGTGGCGATGTCGCTGCCGCGCAGATGATGGGCGCGGATCTGGCCTACATGGGCACTCGCTTCTTGGCGACCAGGGAGTGCCAAGTGACCGACGCCTACAAGCAGATGTTGATCGACGCGACGGCAATGGACATCATCTATACGCCGGTTGTCTCGGGCGTGCCCGCCAACTTTCTTGCGCGCAGCCTGCATCTGGCCGGGATCAATCCGGAGACAGACCAGAAGCCGGCGTTCGATCTCGGACTCGAACTGGCCGGTGCGGAAGACGACGAAGAAAAGAAACCGTGGCGGGATATCTGGTCAGCCGGTCAAGGGGTTGGCAGCATCCGGGATCTGCCGACAGCATCCGAACTGATCACTCGTCTGAAGAAGGAATATCTTGAGGCCGGGCAAGCGCAAAAAATCCATCTCGAGGCCCTTGCGGTCTGAGGCGCTACACTTCTCACGATCTTGAAAGGCTTGATGATGAAACTCTATTTCGCCCCAAACACTCGCGCCGAACGGGTCGCGTGGCTGCTGAACGAACTCGGACTCGAGTATGAGATCGAGCGCTACACCTTGGGTGACAAGGCGATGCGAACGCCCGAGTTTCTGGCGATCAGCCCGAATGGTCGGGTCCCTGTTCTGGATGACGGCGACGTTCGCATCTCGGAAAGCACCGCGATTGCCCAGTACCTTCTCTGCCGCTATGGTGAAGGCCGTTTCGCGCCCATGCTGGACTCGCCGGATTTTCCCGGCTACCTGCAGTGGCTGCATTACGGTGAAGGCATGCTGATGGGACCGCTAGGAAACTATGTGGTCGAAGCCATTCTTCTTCCGCCTGACCGACGCTCCGAGGTCCACGCCAAGCGGGCTTTGCGGTTGTTGGGCAATCTGCTGATTTCCATCGATTCCCATCTGGAAGGACACGATTATTTGGCGGGCGACTTCACGATCGCTGATGTGGTGACAGGCCATGCCTGCATGATGTCAGCCCAGGTAGGTGTCGATATTTCGGATATGCAAAATCTTTCTGCATATGTTCGACGGCTCAAGGAGCGTCCCGCCCTGAAAAAGGTGCTGGCGCTTCGAGAGGCTGCGTAGCGGCGGAAGGACCGCAAGGGGGGACAAATGGTTCAGTCGGTTGGCGACATACTGCCGACGGCAGCAGCACGTTTCGGTGACAAGACCGCGTTGATCACACAAACGCGCAACCTGACTTTTGTCCAGGCAGAGGAACTGTCAAATCGCGTTGCCAACGGCCTGACCGCCATGGGAATTGCGCCGGGCGATCGGGTCATGCTGTTCGGTCCGAACTGCTGGGAATGGTTGGTCGCCTACTATGGCATCATGAAAATCGGCGCCGTCGTCAATCCGATCAACGTGATGCTGACACCCGACGAGGTTCGCTACATCGTGGAGGATGCCGGGTCCCGCGCCGTGATCGCATCACCGGACAAGGGACAGCCTCTGCTCGACATGAAGGGCGGCGCGCTCAAGGACGTCATACTCTGGGGAGAGGATTTGCCCGCCGGCGCAACGTCTTTCAGTGATTTCCTGCAACGGGGAAAACCGGGATTTTCTCCGGTTGTGGTGGACGGCGGCGACCTGGGCGCAATTTGCTACACATCCGGAACGACGGGCCGCCCCAAAGGCGCGATGCAGTCCCAGCGCAGCCTGCTGCTCAATCCGGCTTATACCGCGCTAGTGCAGAGCAGGTCGTCACAAGACATCTATGTGAGCCCTTTGCCTTGTCCGCACGTGTACGGGTCGGTCGTGTTCAATGCCAATTTCCTGTGTGGGTCAACACTGGTGCTGCTCGACCGTTTCACCGAAAAGGGAATGCTGAGCGCCGTCGAAGAACATCGTGCGACGATGATGGATATCGTCCCGACCGGCTATTACTATCTTCTGGCCTATCCTGAATTCGATAGCTACGACCTGTCTTCACTGACCCGATGCACGGTCGGCGGACAGACCTTGCCGGCAGCAAAATCCATCGAATTTCTTGAGCGTACCGGAGTGCCGATCCTGGAGCTGTGGGGCATGACCGAGCTGTCAGGCGCAGGCACCTCCAATCCGGCGCTGGCCATCAACAAGCCCGGGACCATCGGCCCCGCGCTGTCTGGCACAATGGCCCGCGTGGTCGACCTTGAAGAGCCAGAGCGGGAAGTGGCGGCAGGCGAGCCCGGCGAACTCATGATCAAGGGACCACTGGTCATGCAAGGCTACTACGGTAATCCGGACGCGACTGCAGAGACTATCCGGGCTGACGGCTGGATGCACACCGGAGACGTCGTTACCATGGACGAAGACGGCTATTTCACGATCGTTGATCGGAAGAAGGACATGATCCTTACCGCCGGTTTCAATGTCTATCCGGCAGAGCTGGAGCGGGTGTTGTGCATGCACCCTGCCGTTGCTCTTGCCGCCGTATGTGGTGTTGATGATCCTGCCAAGGGAGAAATTGCCAAGGCCTATGTGGTACTGAAACCGGGTACGGAGGCCGAGCGCCGTGAACTGGCAGATCACTGTCGCGGCCACCTTGCTGCCTACAAGGCGCCTCGCGCCATCCAATTTGTTGACGACGTGCCAATCACAGCGTCGGGCAAGATCATGCGGCGCCTGCTTGTGGATCTGGACGACGGATCAAGGTCAGTGGAATAGGACGCTCCAGGTGACAATGCTTGGGACGTCGTCTGTCTCTGCTTTTCATGCACTGCCGAACCGATTGTACGCATCAAGTCAGGCGATCAAGCTGCTTTGTTCCTCATCTACCTTGGATCGCTTGGCGGCTGTGAAGGCGCACTTTTCAATCGGAGAAGGATTGTATCATGAAAACCCGCATTACCGAATTGCTCGGTATCGAACATCCTATCATTCAGGGCGGCATGCATTACGTCGGTTATGCCGAACTGGCGGCGGCCGTGTCGAATGCAGGAGGGCTCGGAATCATTACCGGGCTGACGCAAAAGACACCGGAAGATCTGGCAAAGGAAATCGCCAAGTGTCACAAAATGACGGACAAACCGTTCGGCGTCAATCTGACCTTCCTGCCATCATTCCAGGCGCCACCCTACCCCGAATACATCGACGCCATCCTGGAAGGCGGCGTCAAGATCGTCGAGACGGCCGGCCGGAACCCGCAGGAGCACCTGCCGAAGCTGCAGGAGAACGGCGCCAAGATCATTCACAAGTGCACATCCGTCAGGCACTCGCTGAAGGCCGAGCGAATCGGCTGTGATGCGGTATCGGTCGATGGCTTCGAATGTGGCGGCCATCCAGGCGAGGACGATATTCCGAACATGATCCTGCTGCCGCGTGCGGCCGATGAGTTGAAGATCCCATTTGTGGCCTCTGGAGGCATGGCTGATGCCCGTAGCCTGGTGGCGGCCCTCGCCTTGGGGGCTGATGGCATGAACATGGGCACGCGGTTCATCGCGACGATGGAAGCGCCGGTCCATCATAACGTCAAACAGGCAATCGTGGCCGCATCGGAGTTGGATACCCGATTGGTCATGCGGCCGCTACGCAATACCGAGCGGGTGCTGAACAACCCGGCGGTCGAGCGGGTTTTGGCGACGGAACGTAAATTGGGTGCCAGCATCAAGATCGACGATATCATTGAGGAAGTCGCCGGCGTCTATCCGAAGGTCATGATTGACGGCGATATGCACAGCGGCGCTTGGAGTTGCGGAATGGTCGCCGGCCTGATCCACGACATCCCGACGTGCAAGGAACTGATCGACGGCATCATGACAGAAGCTGACCGATTGATCCGGCAGCGACTGGAAGGGACCTTGACGGCCTAAGGCGTGTTCTCAGGAACCCGCGATCAGAGGCCGATGGCGGGGAGTTCGATCAAGGCGCGGTCGCTGGAATCGTGTTTTCGTCGCGGGCTGCAATACGCCGCTACTGTTCGGGTGCTTGAGGGACGCTTGCCACGGCATTGTTCCAGTTCGCCGCGATCACCCGGCGCATAGCTGCACGCGCGACAGGCTCGTGTGCCAACGATCATGTCGCTCATCATCTGGGCTGACGCCGTCATCATGAGCAACGTGGTCTGCCCATTGACGGCGAGATACCCCGCTTCCGTGAAACAGGCCGGAATTGACGAAACCGCAAGGGTATCAATCCATCTCGGCATTCACGACCACGACTGGGGCGACTGGTGTACGGTCCTGCAGGTCAGTTGACTGGGATGCGATGAATCGCTTGTATGAGAAGGGTATGATCTCTAATCCGTCAGCAAGATAGACTCAAATGCCTTTGAATGAGTCGTGCTTGCGTCCGGCAAGCCGAGGTCTTGACTGTCTTCTTTGAAGCAGACGGCTTACAGGATGGCGGTCGCAAAGGCTGAATGTTCTCACGCCCGCGCGGCGATTCCCTCTATCTCGTGTTCTTCCGGGAAACGACCGGTCGCCTTTTTGGAAAACATCAGTTCGCCATCAATGCTGATCTCGAAAACGCCGCCTGCGCTATTGACCAACTCGATCTCGGCGCCATCGATTTGCGAGAACCTGTCGCTCACACGGAGCGCCCGAGATTCGTAGTTTCAGACGCCGCAGTATTCAATCCTGAATTTCATTCACTTCTCCCGATTGAATGACCAGTTCCACTGTACAGTCTAGACACTCCAGCCGCAACCGCGGCACTACGACCAGTCCTCGGCACAGGAACCGAGAAAATTGCAGAGAATTGGGCGTCTTTGTTCCTTGAATTCGTTGAAATGACGATACCTCTTCTGCCGCCTGACATGACAGTATCGGTTGAATTTTAACCCGGACCAGTAGTCATGAATGCACTGTTGCCGCCAATCTGGACAACCGGCAGGCATTCGATCTATGGATTCAAGCGATCATACGTTGCTTTAGGCAGGCAAGACAGCCAAGCGGTGACTGCCGCCAGAACTTTGAATGAGTTGGTGCCCAGGGGCGGAATCGAACCACCGACACCGTGATTTTCAGTCACGTGCTCTACCGACTGAGCTACCTGGGCATCCGGCGGCGCAGGGTACCTGAGCCATCTGCACACTGCCAGGAACGCGACATATAGAAATACGGCACCGCCAAGTCTAGCTGCTGCGCCTCAATGCGCCAGCGCGCCGCGGTGCTCAAGATCCGCTTCGGCCTCTTCATCCCCCGCATGATCTTCAGCAGGTATGCAGTAGTCTTCATTGAACCAGCGCCCCAGATCTATGTCGGCGCACCGGCGTGAACAAAAGGGATGATAGTCTGGAACGTTTGGTTGACTGCAGACAGGGCAATTCATGGAAAGCCGGGGAGAGTTGCGTCCGAGTAACATGGATCAAATGGAATCAATGGAAAACGCCCTATCGCATGTTGGATCAATCCGATCCATCACAAACTGGATTGAATGCCCCAGGGCGGTCTCAGCTTCGATCACGGCTTCTTTGAGAATGGAGTTCAATGCATTGACTGCTTCCGGATTGGCTCTGATTCGGATATGATCGCTTGGGTTTGTTGCGCTATGGCGAGACACGGCCGCCAGCGCTGATAACGCCGTCCACTCCGGCTTGGGCACACGCCCGGCCAAATCGGATGTATCGAATACCTGTTCCAACAGGGATGCGCGCGCCCGGCGACGCGAAACAAGCAGCACGTTAAAGGTGCCGGGCGGCTCGAACCGAAGCGGTAGGGGATCCAAGCGAGCAGCGATTCTTGCGCCGGCTGCGGCAAACTTGCGTTGAACCGGGCTCGGCAGATCGACGGCGATCAGACCGCCCAGATTCAGAAGCCGAATGCGGCCCATCACCTTCTCGACGAGTAACTGCTGGCGCGCTGGAACGCGCAGCAGGCTTGGCGCGACATCGATGTCTACGGCGATCAGCGCCTCTGTTGGGTCGATGGTTACTGCTGCACCGGCCAATGACGACCGGCGTCTCAGCGCTTCTTCGATTGCTTCCCCAATGTCAGCTTCCTGGGGGAGGCTCCCACTGCCGTACATCCTTACGATATCCGCCGACCGTTCGGGCAACAGCCTGCTCGACATCATTTTCTGTATATCGACGTTCCCCGTCACCACGAGATCGGGATCGTCGTCAACGGCGGCTTGTTGCAGCCAATCAAGGGCGGACAACGGCGGGGCGACTTCCGCGCCATCCGGCGCAGTATCCAAGGCAAGATTTTCAGCGTAGCGCGCAACGGCTGCAAGGTGTCGCGCCTCTGCCGCCACCCGGCACCGACAACCTTGCGAGGCTCTTGATCTTTCATCCCATAAACCCGGCAATCCTGCGAGCACGCTCGCCACCGGTGGCGAGAATTTGCCGGATTGGCGCTCTTTGGCAGGCGCGCCGTGCACACTGATGCGTCGCACCAGATACCGGCCGGCCAAGACAGGATCGAAAGAGCCCAAAGGTCGCTTGCCGGGCAACTCATCCCTGACAATCTGGACAAGCACCTTCCGGCCTTCTGAGGGCCAATATCCAGTCTTCTGCCGATTGACGTATATTTCGGCAGCGCGCCCGGTGAGTCCGGTGTTGACGGTGGCCCGTTGGCCGAATGCGTCGACCTTTGTCACGATAGCCGTATAGACCCCGCCAACAAGACTGGGCGCGTGGTCCATGTCGACAAGGAAGTCTGTCAGAACATCGTTTTCCAGGAGTGCAACCTGGGTCCTGCCAGGTGATCGCGCAACCAGAAGCCGGCTGCTCACTACGATGACCCTGTAAATTCCCGCCGCCAGCCAAGGCCGTGCAGGATTGACCAGACGTCGGAAAGGGAAAGCCCCACAATGTTGGAATAGGAGCCAGCCATGTACTGAATGAAAACGGCAGCCTTGCCTTGAATCGCGTAGGCGCCTGCCTTGTCCTGCCATTCGCCCGAAGCGAGATACCATTCGACATCGGTCTGGGTCAGTCGACGAAAGCCCACAACCGATGTCACCACCCGCTCTACGCTTCGCCCGGCTGGCGAGGTGATCGCGATTGCGCCAATCACCCTGTGGCGTCTGCCTGAAAGCATTCTCAGGTGCCGACGTGCGTCGTGTGGCGAATCCGGCTTATCAAGAATACGCCGCCCCACAGCCACGACAGTATCAGCAGCGATGATCCAGGAATCCTGGAATTCCATCTGAGCTTGCCGGAATTTTTCACGCGCCATACGGCGTGCATAGTTTACCGGCAATTCACCGGAAAGAACCATCTCATCAACGTTCGCAGCGAAAATCTTCGTCGGCTTGATACCGATTTGCGCCAACAGTTCCCGTCGTCTTGGAGAGGCCGAGGCCAGAACTAACGTCACGGGCGGTCACGTCACACAGGCTGGCAGGCGCTTGATGCTATTTGAAGCGGAAGGTGATCCTGCCTTTGGTCAGGTCATATGGTGTCATTTCGACACTGACCTTGTCTCCGGCCAGGACCCGGATCCTGTTCTTGCGCATCTTGCCTGACGTATGCGCTAGGATCTCATGGTCATTTTCCAACTTTACCCGAAACATTGCGTTTGGCAGAATCTCGGTCACCGTGCCGGAAAATTCGAGCAGATCTTCTTTCGTCATTCGACCTCTTGCCTCAAAACGTGCGGGTATCGCGCTGCCGCGAAGATGGGGGGCTGTCCCGGAGAGGTCAAGCAATATACCCAAGAAGTGGGGAAAACGGTGTCAGGACTGCCGTCAAAGTTCGGCCAAAATCAGGACTGACGCAGGCTGGCCCAAGACGAAACCGGCACGAGGGATAGAGGAAATCAGAAACCCAATCCATCGACAATTGATGGAATCGAGAGGGCTTGCTTCCTGCTCCTGATCAGACGGTGCGATCACGTCCGGTTAGTCAGCTTGAACGGACAGACCATATTCGACATCGCTCACATGAGAACTGCAAAAACAGGAAATCATGCATGTACCGGGGCTGACCCCGCCTGTTGCGAGGCCCCTCCCTTTCCGATCGCCGATGCCTCAACCGCGCCGATGCCGCCTGGTTCTGTTTCGCAGCAACATCGCCATGATCGACATCATGGCTTCAGCGGTGATGCAAATCTTGCCTCAATCCGCTTGAACAGTTGATCACGCACTTGCCGGTAGGCGTCCAGCCTCTGTTCACGACTGCCGTCAATAATGCTGGGATCGAAAGTGTTCCACAACTCCACCTCGACTGAACTTGTTCGTGTCATCTCGAGCGCGCGATGATGAGCTTCTGGAGACAAGGTCACGACGACATCGAACAAGTCATCCGAAAGATCTTCGAAAGATTTTGATCTGTGCTTTGAGATATCGATCCCGATTTCCTCCATCACGGCAATGGCAAAGCCATCCACATCCCGCGAACGTACGCCAGCAGAATCGACATAGACGCGTCTCCCGTGAAGAAACTTCATGACTCCCTCGGCCATCGGTGACCGAACAGAGTTGATCGTGCAAGCGAAGAGGACGCTTCCCGGCAGTTCGCTCATGACGGCGCGCGCCTAGCCCGGATGTTTCACCGTTGTGCGGCGCACGGGGCCTCTGGATGCGAGGCAGTCTTTTGCAGTGGCGGCTTGTTCGGTGGCCGAGGGAGCCCTGATGACTGTGAAGTATAGCTCAGCGCAACGCACTTTGCATGGCTGAAACGCTGCGAACAGGCAAAACCCAGCATCAGAACGTACTTGATGAAAAATCTGAGCCGGTGCAAAGGCCGGAACATTCCGGCGCCGTGTCCGACAATGAACTCCGACCAAAAGATTATGTTCGCCTCCAGCATGCCGGCGTTGCAGATTTTGCTCGCCAGGGTCCGCATTTTGAAGAAGCGTGCAAACCATGGCTATCGGTCAACATTCGGCAAGAAAGATCTGAAATGGTTGCTGTTGACGCCATCTGACATCGGGTCAGCGACTCATGGTCAGTTCACGCAGGATGGCGAAAGGGGAATGCTGATCGGGCTTCATCCGATTAGCCTTGTATTTCTTCCGACGCCGTGCTGCCTTGGCATAGGTGCCCGCAGATTTCGGATCAGGCCGATACCCCAATGCATGGAGCCCGGCAGGAAGATGTCCTTCTTCCAACCCAGCGGCCTCGGCAAGTTCGGGGTTGGCGATCACCGTCGTTCCGCGCGGCAATTTTCGGACAGCCATCCAAAGGCCTTCGAGCCGGTCCGCACGGACAGCTGTATCGTTGGCGATGACGTATCCGCAGGTATGCAACAATTCACGGGGCCACTCATCAACGATGGGAAAGGCGGGGCCAAATGCCGGCAGGTCAATTTCCCTTTGGCCATGAAGCACCTGCCAGAGCAGTCCCAGCAGCGCCTGCGCCTGGGGCAGCAGCAGTTCCGGATAGTAAATGCGCTGTGCGCCGATTCGCAAGCCCGCCGCGCGCAGCGCCTTCCGATCCGGTTTGGAAAGCGCGTCGATCAGGCTTCGAACCTTGCCACGGGGCAAATGCCCGCCAGCTTCGCCCAATTGATACATCAGAGCCCGGGCAGGCCCGGAAAGTCCTTCCGGCCCAGACCCTGCAATGCCCCCCAAGCGGAAGGGCAGATAGGCCATCAGCCAAGCATCCAGCTTGGCCGCCACGCGATCCCGTACCGTGCTGTCCAAACCCTCACCGATCAATGGGCGAACGCCGGGCGTCAGCAAGTGCTGGCCTTTTGCAAGACGCCCGATCACTGCGCCGCGCCAACGCAGGTCGCCTTCCGGCGACAACTTGATTGCCTTGGGCTTGGCGCCATCCAGCATGGCAAGACGCTCTTCGATGGCCGGACGTAGCGCTCGCCAGCCGGCGTTACGAAGTGCCCAAGCGTCGCCTCCTCTTTTTACCGGCGCTGGGGCAAATCGGAAGCCGTTCAGCGTGCCGATTGTAATGCCTTCCACCACCAAGTCGCCTGATGCCAGGATAGCCACCTGAAGTTCCCTCTTGTCGCGTAGGCGTTTCACCAGAACTGCGGACCGCTTGTCGACAAAGCGTTCAGTCAAGCGTTCGTGCAACGCGTCGGAGAGGCGATCCTCAATTCGACGCGTCTGCTCCTGCCAGCGGAGTGGCTCGTCGAGCCAGTCACTACGGTAGCTGACATAGGTCCACGTACGAATATCCGCGATCCGACCGACCAAGGCCCCAATGTCTCCCGTCGTCTTGTCGATCCGCGCAACCTGACGCTCAATCCACGCAGGCGCAATGCGGGCCCCGTCGCCGGTCAAATCGGTGAAGATGCGGCTGACCAGGCTGTTATGCGCTTCGCTCATCACCTTGCGAAAGTCCGGTATCTGGCAGCATTCCCACAATAGCGCAACCGCCGCCGGCTCATTCAGCCGCGCTCGTATGCCTTGCTGACCGGCGAGGACGGCCAGCGTCCGATAGTCCTCGGCCTCGCGCGCCGGGACCAGATCCCTTGATTGGGGCGGCAAGGCCAAACTCTGAATGAGGCTGTCGACCGAGGCAAAATCCAGCTTCCGGTTACGCCAGAAGACGAATGGCAACAGATCGAAAGTATGAGTCTCAATGGCACTGATCAGTTCGGAATCGAACTCGGGCGCGTTCGCCGTGGTGCCGAAAGTGCCATCCTGCATGTGCCGTCCGGCACGCCCGGCGATCTGCCCAACCTCTGCTGGCGTCAGTCGCCGACGCATCCTTCCGTCAAATTTGGTCAATTCGGTGAACGCAATATGATTCACATCCATGTTCAGGCCCATACCGATCGCGTCGGTCGCGACCAGGTAATCGACTTCACCAGCCTGAAACATCTCGATCTGGGCGTTGCGCGTCCGAGGACTCAATGCACCCAATACCAAGGCGGCGCCGCCGCGTTTTCGCCGAATCACTTCTGCCAGGGCATAGACTTCGCTCGCCGAAAACGCCACCGTTGCCGTACGCGCCGGCAAGCGGGTAATCTTCTTGGGTCCGGCGTAGGCAAGTCGTGAGAAGCGCGGCCGCGTCGTGATTTCGACATCCGGCACCAAGCGCTTGAGGATCGGGCGGACCGTCTCCGCTCCGATCAGCATAGTTTCCCGCATTCCCCGAGCATGCAGCATTCGGTCGGTAAAGATATAACCGCGCTCCGGATCGGCAGCGAGTTGCACTTCGTCGATCGCGACGAATTCAACTTCGCGGTCGGTAGGCATGGCTTCCGCCGTGCAAAGGAAATAACGGGCCGCCGGCGGGATGATCTTCTCTTCGCCCGTGACCAGGGCCACGGCATGGCTCCCGGCCGCTCGAATCGCCCTGTCATAATTCTCTCGCGCCAACAGACGCAGGGGAAAGCCGATCATGCCGGAGCGATGCGCCAGCATCCGCTCCATTGCGAAGTGGGTCTTGCCCGTATTGGTTGGCCCTAGAATGGCGATAATGCGCTGCACAGAATTGGTAACGACAGAAGAAGGGGCGACGACATGCGACCTCATGACGGCAAATTTGTCAGGTCGTGGTTGGTTGGCAAGTGAAATCTGCAGCATTCACTGCCAGGATAACCGATCCACCATGATTGGAGCCGCTTCCTTCGTCATGCCTGATCGCACCCGCAGCCCGTATTTCCCATATTGACGCCGATGTCCTGATCAAAATCTTGATCGCCATCTGATTTGGATCGTGCCAGTTTACTGGATGCGCTGCTTCATCCGAGGCATCGTTGATGCAATTCCTGCTTCCGCCTGCCATCGCCCGATGGTTTGAGCAGTCAGGAAGCGCGACAGGGACGCCCTTCGGCGCGTTGGACTCAGACCCCACGCATCTCAGCGTTTATTTCGCAATCATGACCCGAGGCGTGGTCCTTACCGCCGCGAGGCAACCTATCTGAGCGCCGCCCATGCCGCACCGACAATCTGACCGCCCCTTGGTCTCTGAACGATGACGGCGATGTTGTCATGCTTCGGACCGTTTTTGCTGCTGCGCGGCAAGGGGAATTCCAAGTTCTTGCCTTTGTAGACCGCCGCACGCCGAAATTCTCGAACGACATTGTAGTATGTGAGTGTCTTGCCGGCATTCTCACCCCGTGGAATCGCGGTGGTGTGCTTGTTATCAAAATAGACCAGCCACACGGTGCAGTCGCCGAATTGGAGGCCGCCCTTCAAGGATACGGTCAGCGACTTGGCGCCGTTGCGGATGGCAACCGTCACGCCAGAATCCTGGGCCTGTTTTCGAAGGTCGATCAAGCCGTTGATAGTACCAGTGTAGCTGCCGATACCTTGCAACGTCCCGTCCACCACGATTTGCGGGGTGTAGACCGATCGGCGTTTCATCGCCCAGGCATAGGAGCGTTGCCGCCGCGTTGCCTGGTGGCTGGAGTAGGGATCACGCCAGCCGAGGTAATTCCAGTAGTCCACGTGGAAAGACAGAGCAAGCACATCCTTGCGCTTGGCGAGCTTTCCCAGGAAGCGATCGGCTGGCGGACACGAATAACAGCCCTGCGAGGTGAAAAGCTCCACGACAACCCAGCGTTTAGCGGGTTGTGCCCCGGCAACTGGTATGTGAATGGCGAGCACTGGCAACGCCAGCCAAGCCAACACGACGGCGCGTATCTTTGCGAGTGGGTACATGAGTGGAAAATAAATTGTATGATTTCTGAGATCGAATCACGTGTGAGTGACACTTTGTGTGTGCGGGAGCAGCTGCCGTCAACAAAGCTCCAGAGCGCATCTGCCAGACGATGGGATGCCATCGGAAATCGCTCATGCCAAGTCTCGAGAGAACGGGGACGCACAAGACTGGACTCACTTGTCGGCGGGGGACGGGACCGCCGGTTGTCTTGTTGCACAGCGCGGGCATGAGTGCTTCCCGGTAGCGTCGGATAGCTCATCGGTTTGCAGGCCGGTTCCGCACGATTATGCCAAACCTTCGCGGCTACGGCCGTACATCACCCCGGCTGCGGGCGCGAACAGGCTTGATGAGGAGATCGAAGTAGTCGATCAGATGGCGGCCTTGGCAGGAGAGGTGCCCACCTTGTCGGCCATTCCCTTGGCGCGCTTGTGGCTGCCCATTTCACCATAGGGCACCCGGCGCATGTCGATCGGCTTATGTTGATTGAGCAGGTTGTCATTGGAGTTCTGCGGCAGGCGGAACAGGAAGACGCCAAGGCGGTACAAAGCCTTGGCGAAATTGGCGTGATGATCTTGACCTTCCAGGCCGCTGCAAACGCTGGCGACACCAGCGCCGCGATGCGGACCTTTGCGGAATATTGGTCAGGCCCCGGCGCTTGGGGCGATATTGCCGGGGGCGACCCGACTCCCTTTCTTTGCACGCCAGAAATATGCAGATGGACGTCGATCCGGCCTGGACCGAGAAGACAACCGGGGTTTCTCTCGCCACAATTCGTTGCCAGACCCTGGTCCTTAGCGCTGCAGGATCAACAGCGGCGGCGCAGGATATGGCAGAACGGGTGGCTGCAGCACTGCCTGAGGCCCGACTGGAACGTCTGGCCGGCACGGGTCATATGGCGCCCCTGACGGATGCCGACTTGATGGCCGATGCGCTGGACCGGTTTCATTGCCGCCAGCGGAGACAGTTGATGAAGAGGCGAGTTTGGACAAAATGCGGCCTGGCGTCTCGCCGGTGGTTGTCACTGCCAGGATGGCGGTCCGGGCAATATTGGTCTGAATTCACGACATTCGGTACGCCTTCACCCGGGCTCGTCATCGACAGGCCGGAAGAGATGGTCGGTCCGCAAGACCATCCGCGCGCGCCGGGGTCCTCG
>JAPOST010000076.1 GCA_026709535.1 Rhodospirillaceae bacterium | reverse complement strand
GAGCACGTGCACGGTGAGCACCGAGGCCACGGTGTGCTTCCTCCCCTGCGCCCGGGCGTCCGAGAGCAGCGGCGTGACGAAGATCTCCTTCGGCCTGCCGTGGGGGTCGGTGTAGCGCCCGTTGGCGCGGGCGTACCCCTTCGTCTCGCCCAAGCCCTCCCAGCCCGCCGCCCTGTACATCGTGCCCGGGAAGAGCGCCGGGGCGCAGAACGTCTCCGCCAGAAGCACGCAGTGGCCGTGCGCGGCGAGCCAGTCGGCGGAAAGCCGGCGCGTCATCAGCGACAGGAAACGGGAGGCGAGGTTCGGAAACACCCCGGGATCGGAAAGGATCAGGAACCGGGTATTGTTCGCCACCCTCTCGAGCCGCCGGAACTGCTGCGCCGACCGCCAGCCCACCCACCTGTCGCGGGGCGCGCACTTGAAGGCGCCGTTCTGCCACGCCGCCAAGCACACCCGAAGGTCGCAACGTAGCGCAGGCCGCAGCCCGCCAGCCGGCGGAAGCCGAGATGGTGGTGCCCGTCCATCAACGCGTCCCAGAGCGGGCGCTCCGCCGGCGTCGCCAGACGGACCTCGACCCCGGACAGGGTGAAGCCCTCGGGAGCCTCCCGATGGACCGGGCAGCATTCCATGCACGCGCGAATCGACAGGCCGAGACGGTCGCATGTCAAGAACGGGAACGCCAGCGGAAAGTGCAGAACCTCCCGGACGCGCGCGGGTGCAACCCACCGATGCCCAGCGTCAAGAAAAATCAGACGAAATCAAGCGTGAGATCGCCCTGGATTATTGCTCGAATCTCTTGAGTAAAATTACTCAATACCGTAGAATGCCGTTATGGCAACCTATGAACGAGCCCAGGGTTCCACGCTGTTCGACCGCCTGAACGAAAAACCTCAGCGGCTCGCCATCGTCACCGGTCCGCGTCAAACGGGCAAGACCACACTGGTTCAGCAGGTCCTTGGGCATCTGGACGGACCTTCCCGATATGTCTCTGTCGATGAACCGGATCCTGCGGTCCTTCCCCCAATTCCAGACCTGGGCAACTCTCAACTCGAGTTCACGGAGCCGCAATCGGCCGCGCTCGGCGGCTCAAGAGACGCGCGATGGCTGGTCATGCAGTGGGAGCAGGCACGGATAGCCGCCGAAAGTTCCGACCGAGGCCTCGTCCTCGCGATCGACGAGATTCAGAAAATCCCGAACTGGTCAGAGACGGTCAAAGGGCTGTGGGATGCCGATCGGCGATTAGATCGGCGCCTGCACGTCATTCTGCTCGGGTCCGCCCCATTGCTCATGCAGCAGGGGCTGAGCGAAAGCCTTGCCGGCAGGTACGAGACCGTCCGTATGATGCACTGGTCGTTCCCCGAAATGTCGACAGCGTTCGGCATCGACCTCCAGCGCTACGTCTATTTCGGGGGTTACCCGGGAGGTGCCCCTCTCATTCCGGAGCAGAATCGATGGCGCGCCTACATAGCCGAGGCGCTGGTCGAGCCCAACATTGAGCGGGACATACTCGCCATGCAGCGGGTGGATAAACCCGCCCTCCTGAAACGACTGTTCCAGCTCGGTGCCGAGTATTCCGGGCAGATCCTTTCGTACAACAAAATGCTCGGCCAGCTTCAGGACGCCGGCAATACGACGACTCTGGCGCGGTATATGGACCTCCTGTCAAACGCAGGTCTGATTACCGGACTCCCCAAGTACGCCGCCGGGGCCCATCGACGGAGATCCTCCAGCCCCAAGCTCAATGTCCTCAACACCGCACTAATGGCCGTTGCGTCGGGATACACGTTCGAGGAAGCAAAGGCCGACCGCAGCTATTGGGGGCGCCTTGTCGAAAGCGCGGTGGGCGCGCACCTGTTCAATACGGGCACGCCAGAACACCGTCTGCACTATTGGCGTGAGAACGGCTCCGAAGTGGATTTCGTTCTGACACGCGGTCGAAGACTAGTTGCCTTCGAGGTGAAGAGCGGCGCGCGTAAGCCGAGGACAAGTGGGCTCGAACGATTTGCGCAACTCTTCGACGTCCAGGAAACCGTTGTCGTCGGCAAGGGAGGCTTGCCCTTTTCCGAGTTCTTGTCGACGCCGGCCTGGGAATGGTTCGACAACCCATGACGAGCACCATTCGACGGGCATGCCGCGACATTGGCGAGCCCGCCTCCCGTGGTCCATCGGAATCTCCATCCCGACCTGTTGAGGATTGGAACGACGAAGCGGCCTACGTACTGCTTGGTCCTCCAGGTTCGGGCAAGACTACGATTTTCGAGCATCTGGCGGAACACCAGGGCGGGCTTTGCGTCACCGCGCGCGATTTCCTGACCTTCGACGACAGGGCCGAGTGGCACGATAAGACTCTCTTTATCGATGGGCTAGACGAGACGCGGGCGGGATCGACCGACGGGCGTACTCCTTTGGACAGTATCCGTGCCAAACTCGACCGAATGGGGCGTCCGCGTTTTCGCCTTTCGTGCCGCGAGGCAGATTGGTTCGGGGCCAACGACAGGGATCATCTCAAACAGGTGTCGCCCAGCGGAGCTGTCAAGGTGCTCCGCCTCGATCCCCTGTCCAACCCAGATATCCACGAATTTCTGTACGCTGTTCTCGGAATTGAAGATTCGGAGGATTTTGTCGCGGCGGCCCAAGGGAAGGGCCTCCATGGATTGCTGGTCAATCCACAGAGCCTGAAAATGCTCGCAGCTGCGGTCGAAGATGCCGGGGTCTGGCCCGAGACCAGGACTCAGGCATTCGATATGGCATGTCGAACCCTGATTGCAGAGCACAATCAAGAACATTGCATAGCGAGTCCGGATCCTGGCGGAATCACCGATCTGATCGAGGCCAGCGGGAGACTATGCGCAGTGCAGCTTCTGACCGGGGCCGCGGGGTACGCACTGCCGGGCGCGAAGAGCAATCAGCATTTCTTCGGACTTGATCTGTTCCCGGGAACCGAGCGGGAGATTCTTCACCGCAGCCTGGACTCCAAGCTGTTCGAAACTCCCACAGAGCGCCGGACGGTTCCCGTTCACCGACAGGTCGCGGAGTTTCTCGCCGCAAGATACTTGGCCGCTCTTGTCGAGAACGGACTGCCGGTCGGACGCATTCTCGCTCTTATCACCGGTTACGATGGCGTGGTGGTCTCCGAACTGCGCGGTCTCTCCGCATGGCTCGCGGCTCACAGCAAATCCAGCCGAGCCGAAGTGGTTGCGCGCGATCCTCTCGGCACCGTCCTTTACGGAGACGCCCAGCACTTCTCGCCGGAAGAAAAACGCCTGCTTCTGGATGGCCTAGAACAGCAAACTGCAGCAAACCCGCGTTTGATCGCCACCGTCCAGCTGGATTCGCGGCTCGGCGATCTTGTGTCCACCGACATGGAGAGCCTGGTCAGCGCGATCCTGACCGCTCCGACGCGGGAGGACTCGTGGCAGTCCTTCGTCGTTATCGTGCTCGAAGCCCTTCAGCATGGCGAACCGCTTCCATCACTTGCCGGTCCGCTGAAAGAGCTGATCCGCGATAGCACGCGGTGGCCGAGGATTCGGGATCGCGCCGTAAACCTGTTTGAGCGGCACCACCGGACTCACATCCAGGCTCTCGCCGAGCTGAAAGAGCTGACCGCTGATGTCTATGCCGGTAGGGTGGCGGATTCCGACGATGATCTGCTCGGCCGCCTGTTGTCCGCGATATACCCGGACGCGATATCGGAAACGGAAGTCATTCGATATCTCAGGGTCCCGAAAAGACCCAACCACAGCCCCAGATATGACTATTTCTGGAACGGGCAGCTTCCCAAGAGATCGACACGAAACCAGCTCGCCGTGCTCCTCGACCATGTCACCGAACGCTACGACGATTTGCTCGCGGATGAGAGGGCACACGGATTACCCGCATTCTTCATAGGTTGCCTGCCCTCGAACCTGTTGGCCCGGTTTCTTCGGCTATCGGGGGATCAGGTGGACTTGACCCGCTTGTTCCACTGGTTGGAACCAGCCGCCAAGGCAGGCGACTGGACCTACGATCCAGTTGTCGGGCGCGAGGAATCACGAGAGATTCGCCGGTGGCTTGAAAGCCGCCCCGCCGCGTGGAAGACCCTGCTGGCGATGGGCCTGGAGCGTTGCGCCGGACGACCTGACTGCCAGGAACCTTACTGGTTCTACCGCTGCATGCACGAAGAAGAGCATGGCAGGCTCTTGGGTGCCGCACGACCCCGGGACTTCGGACTGTGGTGCCTCGACCAAGCAGTCTCAGCCAAGAACCGGATCACCGCCGACTGGCTCATCAGCGAAGTTGCGGAGTGCCTGCATCACGGCCGTTTCGACGAGGGCCTTTCTCGCGAGGCTGTTTCGACACGCCTGGTCGGCTTCGTCCGTCTCAGCGATGCGTTTGACAGGATAATGTTTGAGCTTGAAGCCCGACCTTCAGCCGGGGGCATCTCCAAACCCCGCGCGCAATCTCGGTCACGGGCCGAACGACCGGACTGGCACGACCATGTAAAGCCGCACGAGGACGAACTGCGCGGAAACATGGCAAGGCCCCAGCTTCTGCACGAGCTCGCCAAGGTGTATTTCGGTGGATATCCCAACGTTCGGGGTAATTCACCGAGAGATAGACTGAACGCTCTCCTCGCCGATGACGAAGGCTTGGTCGACGCTGTCCTGTCCGGGTTTCGCAAGACCATCTACCGGGATGACTTGCCTTCGGACACGAGGGTCAGGCGCCTCGGAATCGCGAAACGGACGCACTATCTCGCGCTGCCATTCTTGGCGGGCCTGGAGGAGATGGCGAAAACTGCGCCATCTGGAGAGATCAACATAGATGACCGGCACCTGCAGCTTGCCCTGGCGATTCACTACACCGTGCCCATGTGGCCCACCGCGCAGCATCCTGCCGACCGTCCGCCACCCTGGTTTGCCTGGACGCTTTCCAACCGCCCCGAGGTCGCCGCGGACGTGCTCTTACAATCCGCTCTCTCGAAATTGCGCAAGGGGGCGGAATCGCCGGCTGGCATCCATGAATTGGCGCATTCTCTGGACCATGCCCGCGTCGCCCGCCTGGCCACGATACCTCTACTCAGGCAATTCCCGGTGCGTAGCGCATCCAGGCAGTTGTCGAGCCTGAACCACCTGTTGCTGGCCGCCAGGCGCCACTGCGACACCGACCAGCTTCTGAATTTGATCGACGAGAAGCACGCCGATCACCGAATGAGCGTGGCGCAACGTGTCCACTGGCTGGTCGCCGGCTTATGCATTGCACCGGAGACTTATGTCGAACAGCTGGAATCCTATGCCACCGGCAACGAACGCCGCATTCGTTTCCTGGCGGAAGCGGTGACCGAGCAATTCGGCATTTCACCCGATCTGAATTACTGGCAGAGCGCGCCAGCGCTTCGCCTTCTGATCCGACTCATTGGTGCCTCCTGCCGGCCATATTCTCTTGACGCGGACTCCGACGAAGGCGTCATGGTGACGCCGGAAATGAATGCAGCCGATCGGGTCCGGGACTGCATAGAACAACTGGCGGGTATCACAACGGAAGACGCTTCGCTCGCTCTTAAAGCGTTGTCCTCCGACAACGATCTGCGTCCCTGGCGTTCCCTTCTCATGGACGCCGCGTACCGACAAGAAGCAGCCCGTCGCGAGGCCGAATTCGCCTATGGCGATACGGCTCGGGTTCTTGAGACCCTTGCCAGCGGCACACCTGCGAACGCGGCCGACCTCGCGGCGTTGACCCTGGAACACCTGGACAAGATCGCGCGCACCATTCGCGACGGAAACACGTCCGACTGGAAGCAATACTGGAATGTCGATCATCACGGCTGCCCACAGAATCCCCGCCCGGAAGACGCATGCAGGGACGCGCTGTTATCGGATTTGCGGGGCAGGCTGATGCGCCTCGGTGTCGAGGTTCAGCCGGAGGGGCGCTACGCCAACGACAAACGAGCAGACATTCGTGTCTCCCATGCGGGTTTCAATGTTCCCGTGGAGATCAAGAGAAGTTGCCATCGTGACCTCTGGAGTGCAGTTCGAACGCAGTTGATTGCCCGCTACACCGTCGATCCGGGAACGGAAGGGCACGGCATCTATCTTGTATTCTGGTTCGGAGACACAGAGGGTTGCCGACCTACGCCGCCAGAGACGGGATCTCCGGCAGTGAGTCCACTTGAACTGGAAGATCGCCTGACGTCGACCCTGTCTGCCGACGAGAGACGCAAAATTGGAATTCGCGTCATCAATGTCTCTGCTGCCACTGCGAGTGAAACTGCAGACCCAGCACTGCCTAGTTAAGGACATCGTCGTCCATGGCGCCAGGGCGGGCGACACGCGGTTCCTTGGCGCCACGATGGGCCATGCCGGTTTCGCCACGTTCGGGACAGAGGATTTCAGAGACGGGGGGATCTACGCGCGAACGGACTTCGCCATGAGCGGTAGCGCACCGGGCGGGACCGCGACCTGGATCTCCTTCAGGGGGATGCCCGCATCGAATACGACCTTGGGGAAGGCTAGGTCGATGTCCGCTTTACCGACATCGTCAATCTCGACATGATGGGGGCGTTCGGCGCCAGGAAACCGACGCCGTAACGTCGCCCGGCGGGAAAATGACGGCCGCGCTGTTCCGCCGTCCTTGTTCCGTTCCGACCGACCGCGAAAGCGGCGCATACCGGGCTTACCGCACAGCACCAAAGCTGGCGGAGAGATCGGGATGTTCCAGCACGCCGGCGGCCCCTTCATGCGCCGCGCCGACAAAGACACCCGTCACACGGCATAGCGCGAGATCGGCAGACCGGCCTTGCGGGCGCGCCCGGCGATGCGCTGCCATTCGGTATCGGTGGCCATGATGCAGCGGGCCTTGCGCTTTTCGACGCCGCGCTCACCCTGCATCGGTCGCTCCGCCACCCGCTTGCGGGCGTGTCATGTAGAAAATCATATGACAATAACCCATGGGGATTTCATATGTACTCGAATACAAGCAACAACCCATATCCCTATGGTTCCTGCCATAGGACCTGGAAACCGTATTATATGGGATACAAATACCCCCCGATGCAAATTGCTGCGACACAGGCTTGCCGTTCCTACAAGTCTTTTTCTTCGCCAGACGGGCTTGCCATATCCACAAAGCATTGCTATAGTTCTGTTTCTTACGAGGAAGAGCGAGCTCCTACCAAAGCCCTACAAGCCAAAAGTGGCTTCCTGGTGTGGCACACCACGCAGTTGCGGCGATGACGCTGTGGTACGAGATGCAGATCAGCGATTGCAGGCGGTCCTTCACCAACAGGTTGACACCCTGCGGGCGCAGCTCTGCCCGTGAGACGCTCTGCGTCCCGGCGACGAAGGACGGACGGTATTTGGCATGGACGCAGGCCGTGCATAAGGGCACTGCCCCGGTGCCGGATGTCCAGGCCTATGGTCGGCGCATGATTGCAGCGGGCGGGCTTTCGATGCAAATCGGCCCCGCCCCACAACTCAAGCGGTGAAACCCATTACACGATTGATGATGACCGCCGCGCTGGTTGTCGTGGCCCTCGCCGCAAGCATTGTCACCAGCCCCATCTGGTTCATGGCAGATGCCGTTAGTTTGTACGGCTCTGATAGTTTTGCAGACAGGATTTCAGGCTCTACCGACGGGGCAGGTTGATCGCACCGCCTCGCTGCTTGAGACGACCTTCTGCCCGAGTCACATCCTGGTGACGAAAATGCACGCCGACAAGCTCGACAAGGGCTACTGGTCGCGGAAGCTTCAGGCACTCTTTCGGGTTTGGCCCGCCGCAGCGAGATAGCCGCGCAGATGCTGGCCGGTAAAGCTCTCACGGACAGTCGCCACGTCTTCAGGCGTCCCCGCGGCGACGATGCGACCGCCCTTGTCGCCGCCTTCAGGTCCCATATCGATAATCCAGTCAGCGGTCTTGATGACTTCCAGATTATGCTCAATCACGATAACCGTATTGCCGTTGTCAACCAATTCGTTCAGGACATCAAGGAGCTTGCGAACGTCATCGAAATGCAGGCCGGTGGTCGGTTCGTCAAGAATATAAAGAGTTCGGCCGGTCGCCCGCCTGGAGAGTTCCCTGGCCAGCTTGACACGCTGGGCCTCGCCACCAGACAGCGTTGTCGCCGGCTGCCCGACCTTGATGTAGCCTAGCCCCACCCGCTGCAGAGTTTCCATTTTTGACGCGACGGTCGGGATTGCGCGGAAGAAGTCCGCGGCCTCGTTCACCGTCATGCCCAGCACATCGGCGATAGACTTGTCCTTGAACGTGATTTCCAGGGTCTCGCGATTGTAGCGATTGCCCTTGCAAACGTCACACTGAACGTAGACATCAGGCAGGAAGTGCATTTCGATCTTGATGACACCGTCGCCCTGACAGGCTTCGCAGCGACCACCTTTCACATTAAACGAGAATCGGCCAGGCTTGTATCCACGGGCACTAGATTCAGGCAGGCCAGCGAACCAGTCTCGGATCGGACCAAACGCCCCGGTATAGGTGGCCGGATTGGACCGCGGCGTCCGGCCAATGGGCGATTGGTCAATATCGATAATCTTGTCCAGATACTCCAGTCCATCAACCCTGTCATGTCCGCCGGGCACGGCGCGTGCCTTGTTCAAGCGTCGGGCCACCGCCTTGTAGAGCGTTTCGATCACCAAGGTACTCTTTCCACCACCAGAGACGCCGGTGACACAGTTGAAGACACCCAGCGGAAAACTCGCTTCAACCTTCCGGAGGTTATTGGCCGATGCGCCGATGACAGTGATGGCCTTGTGTTTTTTCCCCTTGCGGCGCTTGGGCGGCACCGGGATAGCCAGACGGCCGGTCATATAGGCGGCCGTCAGGCTTGTCTGGTTCTGAAAAACCTTCTCCGGGGGCCCGACAGCGACAATCTCGCCGCCATGGACACCCGCCTTCGGCCCCATGTCGATCAGCCAGTCAGCCTCGCGGATCGCCTCTTCATCGTGCTCTACGACGACGATGGTGTTGCCAAGGTCGCGCAACCGGACCAGCGTGTCGAGCAGGCGCCGGTTATCCCGCTGATGCAGGCCGATTGACGGTTCGTCCAGAACATACAGCACGCCGGTCAATCCGGACCCGATTTGCGACGCCAACCGAATGCGCTGGCTTTCCCCTCCGGAAAGAGTCCCCGAATTTCGTGACAAGGTCAGGTATTCCAGGCCGACGTTGACCAGAAAACCCAGCCGTTCGTTGATTTCTTTCAGGATCCGCTCAGCGATTTTCATCTGCTTGGCTGTCAGACGGGCTGGCAAGTCGTTGAACCAGTCCCGGGCATCGGCAATCGACATCAACGCTGCTTCGCCGATATGGATATCGGCGATCTTCACCGCCAACGCCTCCGGTTTCAGCCGATATCCGGCGCACTCCCCGCAAGGAGCGACAGTCTGATACTTTCCAAGTTCCTCACGCACCCAACTCGAATCCGTCTCGCGCCAACGACGCGAAAGATTGGGAATGACGCCTTCAAACGGTCGTGTCGTCTCGTATTTCCGCAAACCGTCATTGTAGCGCATCGTTATGACTTCGCTGCCCGACCCGTAGAGAACGATCTCGCGGTCCTTTTTGTGCAGCTTGTCGAAGGGCGTGCTAAGCTTGAAGCCATAATGAGCGGCCAGACTCTTCAGGGTCTGGCCATAGTATTTGGAACTGGTATCTGACCAAGGTGCCAGAGCACCATCGTCCAGGCTCAGCTTGGGGTTTGGCACGACCAGATCGGCATCGAATTCCGCCTGAGTCCCAAGGCCATCGCAGGAAGAACAGGCGCCGAAGGGATTGTTGAATGAAAACAGACGAGGCTCGATTTCGGCGATTGTAAAACCCGAAACGGGGCAAGCAAACCTGGCGGAAAAGGTCGTCCGCTCGCCGCTGTCTGCGTTCTCGACAAACAGCAAGCCATCCGACAATTCCAGAGCGGTCTCGATCGAATCGGCCAAGCGCGTCACAAGATCATCGCGCACCACCACACGGTCCACGACGACATCAATGTCATGCTTGATCTTCTTGTTCAGGGTTGGCGCCTCGTCGACCATGTAGATTTCGCCGTCCACCTTGACACGCTGAAAGCCCCGCTTCCGAAGGTCGATAAATTCGTTTCGGTACTCGCCCTTCCGACCGCGGACGATGGGTGCCAGAAGGTAAAGTCGCGTTCCCTCCGGCATCGCCATGACCGCGTCGACCATTTGAGACACTGTCTGGCTTTTGATCGGCAAGCCGGTGGCAGGCGAATAGGGAATTCCGATCCGTGCCCAGAGCAAGCGCATGTAATCGTAAATTTCCGTCACCGTACCCACAGTCGACCGCGGGTTACGCGATGTCGTCTTCTGCTCGATCGAGATCGCTGGCGACAGGCCCTCTATATGGTCGACATCCGGTTTTTCCATCAGTTCCAGGAACTGGCGGGCGTAGGCCGAGAGGCTTTCAACATAACGCCTTTGGCCCTCGGCATATATCGTATCGAATGCCAGTGAGGACTTTCCGGACCCGCTCAGTCCCGTGATAACCACGAGCTGATTCCGCGGTATGTCGACATCGACGTTCTTCAGATTGTGCTCGCGCGCGCCGCGAACCCGGATGTGAGTGAGGCCGGAGAGATCGTTACCGGTTGCGATCATCGAAAGGGACATTGCTGTTCAGGATTACGTTATAGTCGGGGGCCAAGGAGATAAGGTTGACGGGGTCATGAAGCGACTCACAAGTCGTTCTTTCGGCTGGACGGGCCCGCACTGCGATGAGCCATTGAGCAAGTCCTTTTTACATGCCGGTCTTTGATCGCCTCATCCGGGTATCTACCAATATGGCGGTCGGTCTTCGATGCCGGTGGGACCTGACGCCAGAATGCTTTCAAGCCGAGTTTGGAATGGTGCCTCTCCAGCGTTTTCGAAATATCTGTGTCGATCACCGACGCCAGTGGACGAAGGAGAACCAGGCAGCGCGGGTCCCATAGCCGTACTCGTCTTTCCGTCAATCATGGCTTGGCAGACGGACAGATTTCGCTGCCTTCGATTCTGAGGAGTAGTTGAATGGGTATCGCGCGCGACTGTTGACCGAAGAGATGATCGCACGGCAATGGCAAGAGCCTTGGAGAGGCATGGCGGACCTTTCGCTAGGGGATGTTGCAACGCTATAACGATGCGAGGACAAGCGCCACGCGAAAGCACGGCGCGAGCAAGATTTCGACAAAATCGGAGAATGCCATGGCAGGCAGCGTCAACAAAGTCATCCTGGTCGGCAATCTAGGCCGTGATCCGGAAGTGCGAACCATGCAGAACGGCGACAAGGTCGCAAACTTCTCGGTGGCGACCTCCGAACGCTGGAAAGACCGCAACACCGGCGAAATGCAGGAAAGGACCGAATGGCATAACGTGGCCATCTTCGGCCGAACGGCTGAAATCGCCGAGCGCTATCTGCGCAAGGGCACAAAGGTCTACATCGAAGGTCAACTCCAGACCCGAAAATGGGAAGATAACCAGACCGGTCAGGAGCGCCGTACGACGGAAGTTGTGATCCGCCCGTATCGTGGCGAGATGACAATGCTGGATTCCCGCGGCGGCGGCATGCCGGAAACCTCACATCAGGGTTCGTCATACGGTAGCGGCTCCGGAAGCAATCAGGGCAAGGACCAAGGTGGAAGTCAAAGCAGTGGCTACGGGGGAGCGCCCGACTTCGACGACGAAATTCCATTCTGACAGCACTGGAATCCGTCCACTTTCTTTCAGACAATGGCCTTGCCGCGGAGCATAGGGGCACCGGAAAACTGTGTGTACGGCTTGGTGAGGGGGCATCTGGAGAGTTGACGGCCAGGATCAGCAGGCTTTGAAAGAACGCGGTAAATCGAGTTTCTTTCGGTTGCTGTTCGGCCTGCAGGCCTCAGTCGGATCGACTTGCTCGAAGGGAACAGTGCGGAGTTGCGGACAGCGACCCTATACCGGTTCCCGGCGGTCATGCGACCGCCTTCAACAGCTTCGGCAGGCAGATCAGGTCGTCGTCGCCATGTCACGGATGATCAAGCTCCCTCCGACGCATCACCAGCCTGTTGCGGTTCTACATCGGCGCATGGCCCCGTCGCTGAGTTTCCCTGCTCATGCGTTAAGGTCGGCAGTTGTCATTCCTGCTCGACCAACGCGCCATCGGCGATCCGGACCACGAAATCGCTGCGCGACACTCGCCCCGTCTTCCACAAATGCGACGAAACCATCTGCGGCCCCGTGTTATGTGCGTTCCTCACTCTTGTGATGCAGAAGGAGCTCTTCCTGCGCATGGCCGAAGCCGGGTCGAGACGGAATGGCCCGACATCCTTGTGCGACCGCGGCGCGCTCGCCGAAGTCGCGGCGCCAAGGGCGCAACCCTGCGCGGCATCGGGCCCTGCTGCCGATCACCATAGGGCGCATCGACGACAAGCTCACAGCGACTACCGCGTGGCATTCCGGCTACATCGACAGCTCCACATCCGGACGGATGATCCCGCCGTCGTTCAGTCGCCCAGAATGAATACGTCGACCTCGCCGGTGCGACCCTTGACGGGATGAATGCCAACAGGTGTCAGATGGAAGTCCGGGCCGAGATCAGATGCCGTCGCACCACTCACCAGGATGGTGGTCTCGGCGTCTTCGGGATACAGCGTCTTGCCGAGATGTTCGAGGCGTTGACCAACGTTCACCACATCGCCGATGATCGTATAGTTGATACGGCCGGGCGAGCCGATGTTTCCCACCGTGGCGCTACCCGAATGGATGCCGATACGGATTCCCAAGGGCACGTCGCCCGCGGCCTTGCACCGAATATTCTCCTTCCGGATGCCTTCGGCGATTGCCAATGCCGCACGGCAGGCTCGTTCGGCGGCATCGGGCTGCGTATCCGGCGCCCCCCAGAACGCCATCACAGAATCGCCGATGAACTTGTCGATCGTGCCTTCCTCGGCCTCAATGCACCCGGCGACGATCTCGAAGTGGCGATTAACCAGGGCGGCCACCTCCGGAGCCGACAGGTTCTCGGCCACGGACGAAAACCCGGCGATGTCGGTAAACATGACGGTGATCTCCCGCGCTGAGGAAATCGTGTCATCCATCTCGCCGCGCTTCACCAGCCGCTCAACGACCTTCCTCGGTATGTAGAGTTCGAACCAGCGCAGGGCGTACAGCATGGCGTTGAAGGATCTTGACTGTTGGTCAATCTCGCGGAAGACGCTGCCTGGCAGGTCGTCGATCTCGCCGATGTTGAGTTCGCGAACCTTTCCGGCCGCCGCCGAAAACCGGACAATGGGCTTTGCAATCCGACGACCGAGGATCACGGCAGCGACAATCGACAGCACGAGTGCGCCAAAGCCGACTATGAAGGCAACGATCATCCGGCCAAGCTCGGTGCTGACATCCTCGACATGGAACCAGATGCCGACGGTCAACGGCGCCGGCCCGAAGCCGTGCAGTTGGCGGAACATGAAGATATGGTCTTGTCCTCCGATCCGGACCGCATGTCCGCTCGTGCCCTTCGCAAGCGAGATGATGAGGTCAGAGCGTCCCTCCTCCCGCCATATCGCCGCCAGAACCGTATCCTGGAACTCACCCAAACCGGGCACGGGATTGTCAAGTGAGAGACCGGGATAGCCGTCAGCCATGACCGGGTGAGCGAGCACCCGCTCGCGTCCGTACAGGACAAAGCGTGTGCCAGCATCGCCCTCACCCACCTTTCGAAGGTAGGCCGACAGTTCCCGAATCGACGCCGTCGCCGCGGCGGCGCCGACAAACCGGCCGCCGAGCCGGACCGGATGGACCCGACTGATATAGGTGCCCTCATGCCGCTTGATCCAGTACGGCGGCACCCAGTGTGGCTCTTCGGGTATCGACGCCAGATATTCGCGGTATCTCGGATCGTCGGCATGATCCACTTCACCCAGTTCAATGCGGCCGCCCGCGTAGCGCGCCGCATAGAAGGTTTTCAATGTGGGGTAGAAGAACGATATCGACTCGACCTGCGGCACGCCTGCGAGGCCGCCCGTGAGCAACCGGCCAAACGCTGTGCGGTCTGCAGGGTCGAATTCACCGCTCTTGATTCTCTCGGCGATGAAGCGGGCCTGATCCTCGGCCGGCAGCAAATGGCGCTCAATTCGGTCGACCATGTTGGCGATACTCTGGTTGGCGTTGGCCCCCATCAAGGCCAGTGTGTTCTTGCTAGCCAGCCAAATGCCGACGCCGAGTACCCCGCCTACCGACACGAGAACGAGAAGAGAGATCGCCGTCGCCAGCGTGACCGTGATGGAGAGCCGCCCGTTCCATCGGGCCGGGGACAGTCCACCGGACATTCCAGACTTGACCGACATGGCGATTACCAGCGCCCAATCCGAGGGCTGGGGCATATTCTCCCGAAGCTCGGTTTACCGGACGTCATGCCGAAGGCTGAGAGTTGAGATTCATGGGAGCTTCCCAAAGAAGTTGGTCTCCGGTTCCATCGCCAAACCCGCTGGGGCAAGAGCCTGTTCCTGCGGTCTCGTGAGACCTCGGGCTGTGGCCCTCTGTC
>JAPOST010000031.1 GCA_026709535.1 Rhodospirillaceae bacterium | reverse complement strand
TCGCCTGCAATGTCGTTCATGGTCAGCACTCCCTCCGGTCAGTGATAGTCGATCAGGTCCACGTCCACGGCCTCGCCGTCCTCGAAGCGGAACACCACGCGCCAGTTGCCGGACACGCGAACGCTCCACTGGCCCGCGCGGTCGCCCTTGAGAGGATGCAGCCGGAAGCCCGGCGCGTCGGCGCTGCCCGGATGCGTCGCCTCTTGCAGTCGGAACAGGATACGCCGAAGCCGTGGCGCGAGACCGGCGGGCAGCCGCGCAGCGTCGTCGCGCTCGTGCAGCGCCCGCAGTCCCTTGTGCCTGATCCTCATGATTCACTGTAGCGCGCCGCGTTACACGCCGCAAGCGTTCGTCCTTCCGTCAGTGTCGCCGATGGTGCAAGCCGAGCGAATCACGCTGACGGTGAGCGCGACTTCCTGCATTGCCTTGTTACCTCCTGCTTCCTATAGTGCCGCTCGGAAGCCGCGCGGCGGTTCGGGGACTGTCTCCGCAAGTGCGCGGCGGGCGCTGCCGCTCAAGCGCCGCTCGGGCTAAATGCCGATGGCAAAACGGCTTTCATCGCCCGACGGTTTGAGCGGTCAGGAAGCGCGGCAGGGACGCCTTTCGGCGCGTCGTTCTCACACCTGACGCAGCCCGCTGCAAGGCCCGCCAACACCTACCCTTGAGTACTCTGGAGTGCGCTCCAGCACCCCCGGCGACGACTGAAGACGATCGAAGCATTGCGGATCGAGTGTATTTCGTTTGGAACACATTCGTGCCGGTACGCTTGGCGACGCCCGGCGGCCATAGAAGACGTTCGAGACATATTTTGGCTGGCCGATTGCCGGGCGCATGGCGATGCAATACGGTGTAGACACGGAATGCAATGCGCTGGAACACGAATTGTGTTCGCTACAATCGGCCGGATCGGCCAGTCGCAGGACCGTTCGGGCATGGTCTCCACCCTCCCCGGAAGATCGGCCATGCCCTCGGCCGGAAGGCGGTGCAGGGCCGCAGCGGCCTCGATGACCGTGCGGGTCCCAGGCCGGAAGTGGGACAGGCGGGTTGGGATTCGGGAATGATCCGGGCGCGCACCGGACCTTGGCGAGCCCGAAAAGGAGCAACCATATGGCACGAAACCCTCGGAAGTCTCACGGGAAGCCGAACGAATCCGAAGACCGCGCGGGCGATCCCCGCCGCTCGCGCACGATCCGCTTCTCCGATTCGGAGTGGCGGCGGCCCTGCGCCAGGGGGTTCCGGCCAGCCAGCTCGTCCGTTCCGCGACCCTCACCGCCGCCGAGGAGCGTTTCGGACCGGCCCGCCGAGGCTGCCGTCCCGCCCGGTCACCTCGCGCTGATCAAGGACATCTACCGCGGCGTCTACCTGCTGGCCACGCTCCGCGGCCAGGAATTGATCCGCGAAGAGCGCAAGGACGAACTCGACGGCATCATCAAGGACGGGCGCAAGACGATGGCGGAGGCTTTGGGCGAGGATTCAGCGTGAAGACATTTACCGGACGCGCTCACGATTTTCCTTCAAATGCCGAACGCGGGACGCCCGATTGGCGGATGATCGACAACAGCGTGCCGGTGCGCAGTTTCCGATGATCCGGCACCGGAACCGTCACCGTGCCGTCACCCAAAGCCTTCTGCATCGCGATGTGACTGCCGCGTCTTCGGACTTCGACGAAGCCGTGAGCGGCGAGAATCCGACATAGTTCGGGTCCTGACAAGACACGCAACTTAGCCAACCGCCACCTCGATCTGGGTCACGTAGACCTCGCCGCGCAGCCTCCGGTCGATTTCCTCGCTCGCCGCCGTCTCGAAAAACAGCGCGACCGCCTCGGCGAGGTTCTCGCGCGCTTCCGTCACGCTCGCGCCCTGACTTGCTATATCGACCTCGGGGCAGAGCGCCACATAGCCCTCGTCTTCACGTTCAACGATCGCGGTCATGTGTCTGGTCATTGCGTCCTCTCATTTTCGGCGGGTCTGTTGGCAGTTCGACCTACAGCCATCCAGGAATCGGTGGCGTGCTTGATCCACTCATCACACTCGGGTTCCCAATCCCCGGCGAATGCCGCGGTCGCCTGCTCAAAATCCTTGACCGCCGGCTGAAGCGCGCTGTCGGTGTTCGACCGTGTGTTGGCAGTGCAAGAGGCATAGTCCGCGACGAATTCCGGCAAACATCTTTCTCCCTCGCCAATCTACCCGGCGCCTTCGCGCGATGGGATCGCGCGCCCGACTGCAGCGCAGGTTGCGCCGCTGCATTCTACCCTCGTAGTGATACACCCAGGGGACTGGATTGTGAACCGCATCGGCGATTTCACGCCGAAAGATGCGCTGGGCGCCTTGCCTATAACCCGAGGTTCATCTCGCGCACCTTCGTCTTCGCCAGCGGCTCGGGCGCCTTGCGCCGCGGCGCCTCCCGGCCGACATCCCGGTCCCGCGACGGCGCCGCCTTCTCCCTAGCGGCCGTTTCGGCTCGCTCTTGCTCGCGTTCCCTGCCCTCCGGCGGCGCGGCCTCCTCGCCGCACGCTGCCCGGCGGCGCTCGAAGATGGCGGCAAGCTGCCGGGTGACCGGAAGCTCCAGAGGCTCCCTGGTCTTGGTCTCCTCGACCCTGAGGATGCACTTCTGCAGGTCCACCCGCTCCCAGCGCAGAGACAGGATCTCGCCCATCCGCATGCCCGTGTAGATGCCGATCAGGAAGACTTCATGGATCGCGGGCTCCAGCCCCATGGCCTCAATGCCCGCGCGGCAGCACCTCCGCCGGACCCGAGATGCGCCGCCGCCGCTTGGGGTTGAAGCGGCCCCCGCCGCCAGCCACTGTTCGACCGGATTGCGCAGGCTCTCATGGTCGACGAAGGGCCGGCGGTAGATCGAGCGCAGCATCGACATGGTCTGGTTGGCAGCCGACCAGCCGTGCTTGCCGGTGATGAGGTTGAACCGATCCTCCACGTTCTGGCGGGTGATGCCGTCAAGCTGGCGCTTCACCCAGTCGCCGAGATTGACCCGCAGCTTCCGCCCGACCGCCTCGCCAAGCGTCGCGTCGTAAAGATGGACGTAGCGGTTGGTGGTCGACGCCCGCCGGTACCCGAGCAGGCGCCCCGCGACGTGCAGGCTCTCGCCGCCCATGACCGCGTGCGAGGCTTGGGAGTGCCGCAGGTCCCAGTCTCTACATGGAAACAAAATACAGCAACAGCTGGCAACCTCCCGCCAAAAAGACAAGCCCTCTCAGAGGCTTGAACCAGAACCAATGACAAAGGTCAGCCTGAAGTTCAGGCTTAATCGCCGCGCGGGCGTCCAACGGGGCACAGCGCGATGCCGACCAAAGGCGCGGAAACGCCAGCAACCAAGGAATGCTAGGCTGAACGATCCTTGGCGTCAGTGACGCGGCGACGAATGTGCCTGACTCCAAAAGCGATGGCAAACAGTACGACTGGAATGCTGATCGCGACAATCAGGTTGGCATTCGCTGCGATGCCGAACGAATTTATCCCTTTTGTCAGGTAGTTGATAAGCCCGACGACATAATAAGTGATGGCGGCGACGGACAGCCCTTCGACAGTCTGTTGAAGGCGGAGCTGCAAGCGGGCTCGCTGATCCATCGATTCGAGCAAGGCCTGATTCTGGCCTTGCTGCGAAATGCTCACGCGCGTCGCCAGCAATTGAGAAGCCCGGGATACCCTTCTTGACAAGGCTTCCTGCCGTGAAGCGGCAGCCACGCAGGTATTCATGGCCGGCGCCAGGCGGCGCTCGGTAAACTCCCTGAAGGTCTGAAGACCGGAGATTCGTTCTTCCCGCAGCTCACCGATGCGGCGCTTTACGAGATCGTAGTAAGCCGATGCCGCACTGAACCGGTAGTGATTGTCCACATACCGTCCTTCGATTGCCGCCTCCATGCGAGTCAGGCGGTCAAGAATATTCGTTTCTTCGGCGACATCGGCGTCAGAAATGGCGTTGGTAATGCTCGCAAGTTCTCGTTCGTTCTCGGCCAGGAAGGGCGCCAAGTCGCGGGCGACTGGCAACGCCAGCAAAGCCATCAGCCGGTAGGTGTCAATTTCCAGCAGACGCTGCATGGTCCGGCCGGCCTGCATGGGGCGCATGCCGCCGCCGAGCAACAGCCACCGACTGAATCCGTCGTCCTGGATGTGAAAATCCGTCAGCGCGGTCGCTGCTTTCCCGCCGACCGAAGCGCCGACAATTGGTTTGTCACCGAAATACCGTTGGCCGATCGCATCGTAACGGGCGTCGTCAGACTCCAGCACATAGGCGGCATGGGCGGCTACGATAATCTGCCCCGGCAACGCCACCAGCCAGTCTTCAGGAACATGCTCGATGGCAATCGTCCGGAAGGGCGCTGACCGGGATTCCTCACACATGAAAGTATAGCGGGTAAATTCGGTATGCCGTTCCCATTTCAGGCGAAAAGCTCCCAGATCGGCGCTGAAATGGCTCGAGCTCTCTGCCGGTGGCGCCATGCCGTGCCGCTGAGTCAGTTCGACCAGAGGTTCCCAGTCCCGGTCGCGGTCTTTGGCGTCGGCGAACAGCGCGATATAGGATATCGACAAGGGAGGTTTCAGCGGCTCCGACGGGCGGGCATGGGCTTCGTTGTTGATGACGAAACGTTGGGGATGGTTTTCCGGTAGCGTCATCAGGAGATTGCTGATCGCTCTGGTTCCTTCACCGCTTCCAGGGCGCCGATCTGCTCTGCAAACCAAAATACCTCCGAAGCAACAGAGGCAGGTTCCTCCTCATGGGTCAGGTGGCCGGTCTTGGCGATGACCTTGACGTGGGAATTGGGCGCGCGCTTGCTGGCGGATTCGGAATATGAAGGGGGAACTGTCTTGTCCCGGTCGCCCACCAGGAAGAGTATCGATGGTTCGAGAGCCGGGAGAGACACCTTGAGAGGTTGAAGGTCCCAGTTTGCCATCATGTTGAGAGCCCCGCCGACGTGACCGGGATTCCGCGCCAGCCTGACATACAAATCCATGCTCTCCCGATCGATTTGCGAGCCGGTTTGGCGGAGCAATCTTTCGACTACCGTCCGATCGGCCGCGCGCAAGGAAAACAGCCAAGGTACGATACGTGACATCGCCAGCAACTTCGCCAAGGGCGAGAAGATCAGACCGGGGAGGTTGTTCAGAGGCAGCATGGCGCCGTTTATGCTGACGATTCCCGCTACTCCTGTCGTGCCGTCTTTTGCCATCTGAGCCGCTATAGCTGCGCCTGCCGAATGGCCGACGACAACACCATCGGATACGTCCAGTTTCTGGAGCAATTGCGATACGGACCGCGCCATCGCGGGAAGCGACATCTGGTGCGATGGCGAGGAGGACGTGAAGCCATGGCCCGGCAAATCCAGTGCGATGACTGTCATTCGATCACGCAACAGAGGGAGCAGGCCCTTCCAGGTGTGCGTTGCCGACCCTGTACCATGCAGCAGAATCGCATTTGGACCGCCGCCGGCCTTCTGCACATGCCATCGCGTGCGACCGACCTTGATGAACTGGCTGTATTCTCGATTGGGCCAGGTCTTGCCGTCGTCACGCCAAGAAAGCGGCGCATCCATCATCAGATTGCGTGCCGCTGGGCTGAGCCCGCTGTTTCGCGCCTCGGGGCTGTACAACCGGATATCGAACTGTAAATCTCCTCTCTGCCAGCATGCGGCATTGGCATGTATAGCCCGCCGATCTTCTCGGCAATCAATCTGGCGGTGTCGCGCGGGTTGGGCGAGATATCAATGAGCATGGCGTCGATATTGTCGAGGCCGATTGATTCGGCGACCGCAAGCGCATCAGCCGTAGCCTTCTTGCGTCCCGGAGAGCCATCCAGTGCAATGTTCGCCCGTCCATCCGTCAGGAGGATTATTCTGGGGATGTCACCCGACGCACGGACAATATCTGCGGTATCCAGTGCAAGCTGCAGGCCAGCTGCCAATGGCGTACCGCCTCCGCCGGGTATACCGCTCAGACAGCGTTTGGCGCGCGCCACCGACTTGGTGGGTGGCAGCAACAGTTCGGCACTCTCACCTCGAAACGCCAGCAATGCTACCTTGTCCCGCCGGACGTAGGACTCAGCCAGTAGCAGTTCGATGGCGCCCTTCGCTTCGGCAAGCCGATGCGCAGCGGCTGATCCGGAAGCATCGACCGCGAAGATGGTGGTCGTCAAGAGGTGCTCCCGATATCGCGTAATCCGGAAATCATCTGGCCGAACGTCGATTCGGCGTTGACCAGACGGCGGCAGACTATTGGCGCGGACCCGTTGCCAGGGACTGGCGGCGCGCAACGTTGCCACGATGTTCAGACGACCGTGTCGCCCCGGACGGCCAGCGCGAACGCCGGCTGGCCGTCCGCGCTTCATGGAGATTTTTGTACTTGCAGTTCGGCCCGAAGCTCCGGCGCGCCACTGTTGCGCAACGAGCCGATCAAGCAACTCCAGCAGGTTATCGGGAAGATGCGCCCTCGCTGCCTCGGCGACTTCGTCAGGCGCATTGTCGTGCTGCGATCGTTCGGCATCTTCCGATGATTCCTGCTCCGTTTCGGGCGAGGCCGGTGGCTCCTCGACGTCCGCCGGATCATGATCGGTTTGTGGTACTTGGGTTGCCCGCCAGAAAAGCGTCGACCGGCAGGCAAATTCGACGTCGTCGTCAGAGACCTTCCGCCGCCCTCCCAGCGCTGCCGAAGCCCTGGACCACCAGGTTGCCGCCAGCACCGGTCGCAATGATCGAATTCCCAAGGCGAGACCAAGCGTCGTCAAGCCTTCGATCAGGGCTTCGTCCGGGTGAATGTCGTCAACGATGGTGCGGGCAATGGCGACCTCACGCGCCTCGAAAGGGCACGGCGCGAGGTCGCGCAGGCCATCCTGTTCAAGCTCGACGGCTGCAGGAATTCGTTCGCTCAAGCAATTTGCGATAACTTCATCGGCCGTTACGCTCTCGTCGAGTGCCACGATGCCGAACTGCGCCCGATGGGTTTCATTCAACCCCTCTCGCTGAACCAGGACCGAGCCATTATCGATCACCTGACACAATCCGGCGGCGACCTCTTCCGGCAGACGTTCCGCCATGCCGACAGTCAGAATTCCGCCATCAGCTCGCGTAACGAGACCCCTCAGCGACACGGGCTTCTTTCTCAGAAGCGTGGCAGCGAGATCTAGTCCACCAAATACAGCATCAGGCGCATCGTGAGGCAGCAACCTGACAACAGGACCGGCTGGTTCAAGAAGGGCCCGAAGCCCGGAGAGCCAATGCTCGCGAACCGGTCCGGCACGCGCCCGAACAATCACCCCGCCAGCGGCATGCGTATTGATCGCGACGATAGCCGCAACTCGCCAGGCGTCTTCCCAAGGCGACATCATGAAAGTCGGCGCCGCGACGTCGTCAACGAAGCCGTCATCGCCCATCTTCGTTCTTTGGCACCGGTGCGAAGGTCTCTGAGACGGCGCGATCGATACGGGCATCCGAACCGCTTTCGTCCATCGGATCTCGCCGTAATCGGTGGCGCAGCGCCATTCGTGCGACCCTTTGAAGATGGGCGTCTGTCACCGCGATCGCGCCGTTAAGCGCGGCTGTCGCCTTGGCCGCCCGCACCAAGGTCAACTCGCCACGCAGACCATCCGACTTTACCTTGAGGCATAGCGCCGCGGTAGTCTCAATGACCTGATCGGACACCGTTACGTCAGGAAGTCTGTCTCTTGCCGACAGTATCTTCCTTCTGATTGAGGCGTCCTTGCGCTTGTATCGGGTGACGAATCCTTCCGGATCCAAATCGTAAGTGCTTCGCCGCCTCACGATTTCCACGCGGGTCTTGATGTCTCCAGGCGTTGCGACGTCGATGGCGAGACCGAAGCGGTCCAGCAACTGGGGCCTCAATTCCCCCTCCTCGGGATTACCACTGCCGACCAGCACGAACCGTGCCGCATGCCTCAGGCTCAACCCGTCCCTTTCAACCAGGTTTTCGCCGGAGGCCGCTACATCAAGCAGCAGGTCAACCAGATGGTCTTCGAGCAGATTGATCTCGTCGATATACAGATAGCCCCTGTTGGCCTGTGCCAGAAGGCCGGGCTGAAAGGTCTTGATACCCTGTGTCAGGGCCTTTTCCAGGTCAAGCGTTCCAATGATTCGGTCCTCGGTAGAGCCGAGCGGAAGATCGACCACTGGCGTTGTTTCTCGTGCGGTCCTGGTAATTGCGGCACCCTTGGAAGCACGACAGAGTTCGCAGTTCTTTGTGACCGCGTCCGGATGACAACGATAGGGGCAACCCCGAACAACCTTTTGCTTCGGGAGCAGTTGGGCCAAGGCACGAACAACCGTTGATTTTCCTGTACCGCGGTCGCCGAATATCAGCACGCCGCCGATCGACGGATCGACAGCGCTCAACAAGAGCGCGTGCTTTGCATCTTCTTGTCCGGTGATTGCAGAAAATGGAAAAACGCTGGCGGGCAATCTGATTCCTGGGCTGTCAAGGCAGGCGAATTTGTCGCCTGATCCATTTGTATTTATACGATGCGATTCTTGCCAAGTCTCCATTCTTTCGAATGTCGAGCGCTGAAATGCAAGGGTTTCGCCAATGACTGCTTCATCGGAGCCATGGTTACAACAACGACTTCGCAGATGTCGGAATGCGCTATTCAGTATCAAATTGAAAATTCTTCAGGCGGGAAAAAAGACCGCCTTCGGCGCTGAGCGATTGATTGGTTCCTTCTTCGACAATGCGACCTTTTTCAATCACCAGTATCCGATCCGATTTGAGGACGGTCGACAACCGGTGCGCGATGACCAGAATCGTTCGCGTTCCGATCAAGTCGTCAATCGCCTTCTGGACCAGCCGCTCGTTTTCCGAATCAAGAGCGGATGTTGCCTCATCCAGCAGGATAATCGGCGAAGCTTTCAGAATAGCTCGGGCAACGGCGAGACGCTGCCTTTGTCCACCCGAAAGAGTGACCCCGCGTTCTCCGACTTTCGAATCATAGCCATGCTCAAGCGACGCAATGAAATCTGCCGCCTGCGCCTGATGGCTCGCCTGCTTAACGGCAGAAATATCGGCCTGCTCCGTACCGTATTTGATGTTTTCTGCGATGGTGGAGGCAAAGATTGTAGGGTCTTGCGGGACAATCGCAAATTGATCGCGGAGTTCAGTCAGATCAAGATCGGCGATGTCCGTTCCACTGATCGTGATGCGCCCTTCGGTTGGATCGTAATAGCGCAACAGCAGATTGAAGATTGTGGACTTTCCCGCACCGGACGGTCCGACAATTGCAACGGCTTCTCCTCGATTTATCGTGAAGCTGATGTTGTCGATGACTAGTTCCCGGGTTCCGCCGGGATACCGAAAGCTGACCGAGTCAAACTGGATTTCACCTTCCGCATTTTTTGGTAAGGACCGAGGTCGGGACGGTGAGGCGATGTCAGGTTTGGTCTCCAGAATTTCCGCCAGTCGTCCTGCTGCACCTGCCGCTTGGGACACCTCGTTCCAGACTTCGGAAAGCTGGCCGAGTGACGCGGCGCCAAAGATGGCGTAGAGAACAAACTGGGCTAGGAGACCGCCTGTCATCTTGCCGTCGATGACGCTCTGGGCACCCAGCCAGATGACGCCCAGCACGCTCCCAAACGCCAGAAGTATGGCTAGCATCACGACAATCGCACGCGCTCTTGCAGTAGCCATGGCGGCGAAGAAGGCTTCTTCGACGGCTTCGGAGAACTTGCGCCGGGTGTGTCCTTCGGCGTTGAACGCCTGCATCGTCCGGATCGCGCCGAGATTTTCTGCAGCATAGGCGGACGCCGCCGCCAGCGTGTCCTGTGCCTGGCGGGATCGGGCGCGGACGTCCCGGCCAGCTGCCCTTAGGGGCAAGACAATGCAGGGAATGGCGATGAGAACGAGTCCGGATAGGGTCGGGCTCGTATAGACCATCATGACGATGGCGCCGATGAACAGAAACAGGTTCCGGAGCGCCAAAGATGCCGTCGTGCCAAAAGACGCCTTGATTTGAGTTGTGTCGGCCGTCAGCCGCGAAATCAGTTCGCCGGTTTGTGATCGGTCGAAGAAGGCGGCGTCCAGTGTGGCCAGCCGTCCGAAGACCTCCTTGCGTAGATCAGCGACGATGCGCTCGCCGAAAGTGACAACCAGGTAGTACCGGGCGGCCGAGGCGACAGCTAGCACGGCTACCACAACCAGCATGACTCCGAAATATCGCTCCAGCGCCTCAAGACCATCCGCGCTGAAGCCGTGGTCGACCACGCCACGGACGGCGATCGGTGTGGTCAGGGTAGCGGCAGACGCGACGACCAACGCGAAAAGCGCTGCCGCAAGTCGGCCTTTATACCGAGTGGCAAATGGCAACATCGGCCGCAGGGCGCGCAGCGAGTTAATGCGCGATTGCTTTCGACCTGCAGATTGTTCGGCACTCGTGGGAAGGGTGGTCACGGCGGGTCGTGGCGAGGAAGATGTCATCTCGGCTGACAGGCGTTTGGCGGTGGTCCGGAAGGCACCGCCGACCGGATTCGACGTTGAATGTTCGCCGGTTCGATGATGCTGTCACGCCTCCACATTTTTCTTAAGCGTGATCTGGAAAGCGGGTCTTGAGTGATTGGCCAATTCGTTGGCCGAGCGCTTCCGCGTCTGCCAACGGGGCAGCGCCTTCCGCTTGCTCGATACGGCCGCCGTCGAGGGCGGCAAGCGCCGCCTGAACAGTTATCGTGCCAGTCGCATTGTCGATTCGGGAAAAGGCTCCGATGGGAGTCCTGCAGGTGCCGTCTACAACGCGAAGTACGGATCGTTCGCACAGGAGTTGCGCCATGCTGGGGGTGTGGTTCAGGGCTTCCAGGCGTTTCAGGATGGCGTGATCATCCGTGCGGCAAGTGATTGCGACAATCCCCTGGCCGCTCGCGGGCAGCATGATCGTGTGGGGTATCCGCGTCGCCTGTGGCACAGCTCGTTTTAGCCGTTTGAGTCCGGCTGCTGCCAGGATTGTCGCTTGCGCTTCGCCATTTGCCAACTTGCGCAGGCGTGTGTCGAGATTGCCCCGGAAAGGAACAATCTGAAGGTCTGGCCGACGCGCCAAGATCATCGCCGCGCGTCGCACGGACGATGTGCCGAACACCGCTTTCTTGGGCAGGGCCTCCAACGTTTCCGCATGGGACGAGATCAAAAGGTCTGACGGATCCTCCCGTGGCAACGTAGCGGCAATGGTGATTCCTTCCGTCAGCGTCGACTCAAGGTCCTTGGCGGAATGCACCGCAGCGTCAATCCGGTGATCCAGCAAGGCTTTGTCAAGTTCCTTCGAAAAGAGGCCCTTGCCGCCAATTTCCACAAGCGGTCTGTCGACCACCTTGTCGCCGATGGTATGCATGGAAACGATTTCTATGGCGTCGCCCGGAAGGCCTGACGCCTTCAAGGCGGCGACCGCTTCGTGCGTTTGTGCGAGAGCGAGGGGGCTTTTACGGGTACCGATGCGCAAGACTTGGTCAATCCTGTTTTAGTCTCAGCCGATGATTCTGCGATAGTTGACTAGGTGTCAACGCGTCTACTTGGGCCGCCGCAATCAAGGAGCAGAACTTCATGGCCTATATCTATCGACCGCTGTTGTTTCGGGAAGCTTTCCAGCATGCGACGGGCACTGCCATGCGTCCGATCAGGACACCTTGCCATTTGCGAGCCCCAGAAGAATTCAGGACGGCCGAGCGACTTGCGGTTGTATGTCTCCCACCGGCCAGACATGACAGCTTCGCGACCCGTCTGGTTCGTATTCACAATTCTGGCGCACCCTGCACATCGCCGCGTGCACACGAACCGCGATCAGGCTGCTTCCCCGTCCACTGCGATGTGCCGCTTACTTCCCCGAAGCCCCACCTGCGCCCGCGCCAGGGCGCGAAGCGCATCCGCTCCGGAACGCCGGTGTTGCGAAATTGTTCTGCACCGTGGAAGACGGCGGATGACAGGACGGTATCGGGCGCCACCGGCACCCCGACGACAGCATGGATCGCATCGAACACCCGTCGTGAGTCCGTCGCGCGACGCCTGCAGAGCCGCGGGGCGTCAGGTTGTACGATGCCTGGGCCTGGCTGCATGCTGCTTTCTCACGCATCAGGGCGTGCAAAAGCCAGGTCCCTGATCGATAACCGCAAAATCACTCATGCGTCAGACCCTGACGTCACTCGTGACTTCAGGAACAGGCTCGTACATCTCGACGATAACCTCAGCAAACAGCAAAATCGATTGGAACTACAGCATGCCGGTAATTGCCAGTAACGGGCGCGATGTGAGCTATGATGTGGCCGGGCCGGAAGGGTCGCCACTGGTGGCATTTCAGCCGCCTGGAGCCTCTGGAGCCTCCATCTGGCGCCGCGTGGCAGCGCCGTTCCAAGCGGACTATCGTACTGTGGCGATCAATCCCGCCGGTTATGGCGAGACCGCGCTGCTCTCCGCTTCAGTTCCCATGACGGTGCGCGACGAGGCACAAGCGCTGGCAGCCGTCATCCACACAGAGCGCCCGGACAATCGTGGCGTCCATGTCGTCGGGCACTCTTATGGCGGCACGATTGCATTGGCGCTGGCCTGTTACTGGCCGGATTTGGTTGCCCGCCTGATCCTGTTGGAGCCCGCACCCTATCCATTGCTTCGCGCTGCCGGAGAAGCGGCGTTCGCGAACGAGATATCTCGCCATAACCAGCGCTTTATCGCGACTGTACGCGATGGAGGCCGGGATGCCGTGGCGATGGAGCAATACCTGGATTACTTCAATAACCACCCGGGGTTCTGGCGCGCTCTGTCTCCGACCGCGCAGAACAACATGATAGCACTTGCCGAGCGTTTGGCGATCGGGCTCGACGCCGTCGAGCGGCTGGATCTCGGTTTCGATGATCTGGCGTCTGTCGCTGCACCGACCACGGTAATTCATGGGGCAGAAACTGATCCGCTCCATGCCCGTCTGTCGGCGCTTGTTGCAAATGCGATCCCGCAAGCCCTGTTGCGCGCTTTGCCAGGCGCTGGCCACATGATGACCCTGACTCATGGCGATGATGTGGTGGCGTTGATCCGCGAAGACCTTGGCAACGGGCCTCCGGCCAAGGGTAGCATCTAGCCGTCTGTCCGATACTTGAGATATCTCACGATGCAGGCGCTCAATCGTTTTACCGCAACTTTCAGATGGGACTCTTGCATCCGCGCTGTTTCGGTATTCTGAAGCATCGGCATGCCAATGCTGTGGCTGTCGAGTATGTTCAGGTCAGGCAGCACAAGTTTCTTTGCTAGGACAGTCACTCCCAACCCAGCGCAAGAATGGGCGGCATGCCATGGTTTTCCCGCAAGCTGAAGAGCATCAATCCCGCTTTTCCGGTACACGCATGCGCGCCGTGACATCGCCAGAAGCAGATATCCGCCCGCTTCCATCAGGGTGTGGCTTGCAGCCGCCCAGAACAGCGGTTCGAGTCACATGTCCAGCCCCTTTGACGCCTGAATCGGGCTCGCGCTTGACCAGCTGCAGATCTAGGTTTTCGTTCTGGAAGCGTTTGAGTGGTGGAAGCTTCAGTTCGAACGTCACTTTAAGCTGGACATCCGGATAGCTGCGGGCGAAGCGGGAAAGTATGCGTGGGAGGTAGGCCGTGGCGAAATCTTCCGACATGCCGAACAGGGCGAGCCCGGTAATTTCAGGTTCTCGAATGCGGTCTATCGTCTTGTTGTTCAACCCGAGGATATGGCGCGCATAGTCCGGCAGCATCTCGCCGTCGCGCATTACACTCAGGTGCCTCGGACTCCGGTCGAGGAGTTTCAGGCCAAACACTTCTTCCAGCCGCTTGATCTGCAATGGCATTGCTGACTGGTCCCTAAACAGCCGTTCTGCCGCCTGCGAAAACGCGTCTGTCTCCAGGACCGTGACGTCCGCGCGCAGGAGATCGATGTCGACATCCTGCATGGCAAACCAAGCATTGATTTTTTCAATATGTATTTTGCAGAAATCAATTGTAACAATCTATGGTGGTGCCCATCTGATTTGGGAGCTTCAATCCACGGAGATACCGATGAACAAAATGCCGAGCTCGGCCGAATTGTCGAAGACAGCGGAGGACGCCCCGACCGCCGATGCCGCGAATCCGGTGGGCGGCATCCCTATCACCATCGCCCGAGGCGACGGCATCGGGCCGGAAATCATGGATGCCAGTCTGCGGATTTTGGAGGCTGCCGGCGCTCGGCTCGCGATTGAGGAGATCAATATCGGCGAGCAGGTTTATGATGGTGGATTCAGCAGCGGTATTGCGCCGGATTCCTGGGACAGCCTCCAACGTACGAAGGTTTTTTTCAAGGCGCCCATTACGACGCCTCAGGGCGGAGGTTTCAAGAGCCTGAACGTTACCGTTCGCAAGACACTGGGCTTGTATGCCAACATCCGGCCGTGCGTCGCATACGATCCCTACGTTGCCACGAAGCATCCTGGCATGGATGTCGTGATCGTACGCGAAAACGAAGAGGATCTGTACGCCGGGATTGAGCATCGCCAGACCGAAGAGGTCTATCAGTGCCTGAAATTGGTCTCACGGCCGGGATGCGAGCGAATCATCCGTTACGCCTTCGAATATGCCCGGCAGCACAACCGTGAGAAGGTGACCTGCTTCACCAAAGACAACATCATGAAGTTGACAGACGGCCTGTTCCACAAGGTTTTTGACGAAGTGGCGGCCGAATATCCAGGCATTCTCGGCGAACACTGGATCGTCGATATCGGCGCTGCCAAGCTGGCAGACCAACCCGCTCAGTTCGATGTTATCGTGATGCCGAACCTGTATGGCGACATCCTGAGTGATGTCGCGGCCCAGATCGCAGGCTCGGTCGGCCTCGCTCCTTCCGCCAACATCGGCGCCCACGGCGCAATGTTTGAAGCGATTCATGGCTCGGCACCGCGTCGTGCTGGTCAGAACATGGCGAATCCATCGGGGCTGTTGCTAGCTGGGGTCATGATGATGGACCATATCGGTCAGCCGGATGTGGCTGAGGTGACGCACAATGCTTGGCTTCGCGCCATTGAGGATGGCGTCCATACTTATGATGTCTTCGACAGCAGCGTGTCACGGAGTGAAGTAGGGACCACCGAATTCGCCGACGCGGTGATAGAGCGCTTGGGCGAGAAACCGAAACGGCTGTCCTTGGCTTCCTATGATCGTGAGGGCAAGCCGTTCAAGCCGCCAAGCGCCGGGCCGCGCAGGCCGGCAAAAAAGGAACTCGTTGGCATCGACGTATTTGTCTATTCGACCGAGCCGGTCGACGAACTGGCCGGAAAGATGAAGACTGCTGTTAACGACACCTTCGATCTGGCCATGATAACCAACCGCGGTGTCAAGGTGTGGCCGGATGGCTTGCCTCAGACAGTCTGCACCGATCACTGGCGCTGCCGCTACATGGCGAGGGCCGGCAAACAGTTCAATCGTGCGCTGGTTGTGGAGCTACTTGCGAAACTGAACCAGCAGGGTGTGGAGTTCATCAAGACCGAGCACTTGATGACTTTCGATGGCGCGCCGGGATACTCGCTCGGACAAGGGCAGTAAGGCACCTTCAGTTGAAGGCCGATGACGCCTCTTGCATTTCCTGCCGTCGTAATGGGTTGGCCTGCTTCTCTGTCCCTCGGGTTGCCCTGCGCCGCGCCGCTGGCTTTCATCCTGCGCAATTGCTCGGCGCGACGAACTGCGTCCAGTCGCGATCGTTGTCCTGGACAATCACGCGCGCTCCAAGTGGTGTTCTGCCCGTCCGGGCAAAGTTTGTAATCTGACCCGGGCCGCAGCATGACGATGACATTGGCGCAGCCGCCCTTTCGGGTTTCGGTGGCAATCGTCTTTTGATTCGCTGTCTCTCCGTGCACTGTGAAATCCAAGTCGAATGCTGCGCATAGCTCCGCATGTATTTCCATATGTTGTACATGACGTTGGTCTGTAACATAGAAGTTTGCAGGTGTTTGTTGTTCTTGAACCAACAGACCTTTTTGCTGAAGCTGTCGGTGGTACCAAAGACCTCATAAGTGAACCATGTGCTGCTCCAGCCGCATTGGCAAGGATCATGCTTGCATCTACAAAAATTGACAGGCGCCACGCCATTGCTCTTGGTCAACTCATGTGATGAGAATTCCAACCATTACAATTACAAAGAACGCAAAAGTCCATTTTTCTTGATAATCTGTAATGACTTTACTACTTTTTCAATCCGAAAGATCGAGAAAGTAGCATATGCTGCACCTTGTCGGCGAGACTATCGATAAGCACCGCGCCCAATATCACATGGAGACCGGCAAGCTTGTCCAGATCATGCGGGGGATCTATATCGCATCAGAGGATGACGCCGACGCTGTCCTGTTCGATCACGCGCTCCGGATCGCCGCCTATCTCTACCCGAGGACGTATCTTTGCGGCTTCAGCGCCGAGCGGCTTGCGCCTACGCCTGACGGGCGCCTATTTCTGAGTGGCCGACGCAATGCACGCACACGGCTGCGTACCTTGGAAATTGTGCAGACGCGGGCGCCCGATTCGCCTGAAACAGAGACCGCTCAAATTACTGACTCTATTGGTGACTTGAAGGTTCGGCGCTCGACGCTTCGCTTTCGGTATCTGGAATCCTTCCGGCGGCGCAGCGAAGCTGCCGCGGCGATGCCGATCGACATGCAAGCCGATATCGCCACGCGGCTCGTCGAGAACGCCAGCGACAAGAAGACGATGATCATGGATTGCTGGCGACTGGCCGAGGCCAACCGATGGCGGACGGAGGCGGGTCGTGCCGAAGCGTTCATCGCAAAGCCGCTGCGAGAGGCGGCGCCGCAGGGGAAGGCGCTTCACGTCGGATGGCACGGCGAGAAAATAGGGGTGTTGTTTTACGATGGATCGGGCTGGCGTTGGGAGCAGACCGCCACAGAAGGCGCCACGCCGGTTCGGACCGGGGCGCCGGGACGCCTGCCGCCCTTCATCGAGAGCTTGTTGCCGGAAGGCTGGCTTGAACGCGTCATGAAGCCGAAATCGGAGCAGGAACTGATATCCGGCGGGAAGCGCTACATGTCGAACATTATCATCTCAGAAGACGCGGATGATCTTGGCACTGTTCCCGCGGATATACTGGAGGGACGGCTCGAAGCGTACACTGGAGAGGGCGTATTCGCCGGCGGCTACGCCGGGCCCGCGCCTGCATTCGACGAGACTCTGGAAGATCGCATGGCCGCGCTGTTTGCATCGAAAGCGATGCCACGACTTTCGGGGGTTCAGATCAAGGCGCCGATGAACCTTTCTCATGCTGGCGTGTTGCGGCCGGCTGGAGAGCTGGCTTTCACGCATATCCTCAAGCCTTCGCCAGGGGCTGGTTTGGAAGACCTTCCTATCGTCGAAGCGACATGTCTGGCGGCGGCCCAGGCCTGCGGGTTCGAGACGACCGCGTACACGATGGTCTCAATGCCTGGCAATCTGCCCCCCGCGCTGCTCGTCGAACGCTTCGATATCCGGCAAGACCGTAATGACCGTCGAAAGATCGCTATGGAAGATATGGCGTCCGTTCGCGGTGTCGCGCCTTCCGAAAAATACGAGGGTTCCATTGAGCAGGCCGCACGGGCGCTGCGGAGCGTCTCCAGCGACGCCGAGGCGGATGTGGCGATGCTACTTGGCCGCGCCGTGTTTGCTTGGCTCATAGCGGACGGCGATTGCCACTTGAAGAATCTGGCTATTTTGCGGATTGCCTGTGAAGGAACCAGGAATTTCACATCTGTCCGGCTCGCTCCGGTCTACGATGCCGTAACGACTCGAGTCTTTCCGGGCCTCGAGAGTGATCATCTTGCGCTCTCGCTGGCAGGCAAGCGGAATCGCTTGTCGTCCCGCGACTTTGTCCGGGCGGGCGTGACGATGGGGATGAATGCCGGGGCGGCTCGCGGTATCGTCGCATCTCTATGTGGTCGTCTGAGCGCGTACCTTGAAGATCTTGAACCCGTCTCAGGCCGCGTTTATCGAGCAGTCGAGATCTGGAAGGAGAGAGTCGAGATGACCGCCGATGACTGACCCTAGGAGTAAGTGCGCCGGACAGGCTGCCAATCCTGTGGCCAGCTTTCGCCGCGGCGGCTACAGCGCAGATCAGCCCAGCAGGCGCCGGGCCGCCGCAAGCGGATCCAGCGCGCCGGAGCGAACCCTGTCGATCAGATCGCGCCGCTCATCGGCATCCATGTCCTGCAGTGTCGACCGGGCCAAGGCCGCCCCGGCGTTGGCAAGACGGTCCAGGACCTGGCGCTCGGCCCGGATCGCTCTGTCTTCCGGCGTCACGGCATCGGCGGCAGCATAGGCGGCGTCGACCAGTTCTGAGACGCCATCCCCGGTTGTCGCGATGGTTCGGATCACCGGAGTGGACCGGCGATTGTCACTTCGCAGACTCAGCATGGCCATCAGTTGCTGGGCCGTGCTGTCGGCGCCGGGGAGGTCTGCCTTGTTCACCGCCAGAATATCGGCGATTTCGAGAACGCCGGCCTTGATCGCCTGGAGTTCATCACCCAGGCCGGGGGCGCTGATCACCACGGTTGCGTCCGCGGCCTGCGCCACTTCTACCTCGGACTGACCAGCGCCTACCGTCTCCAGCAGCACGATGTTGAACCCTGCAGCATTCAGAACATCGATCGACGCCTGAATGTTCAGCGCCAAGCCGCCAAGATGCCCGCGTGAGGCGATTGATCGGATAAAAACGTCCGGATCGGACCCGTGTTCGCCCATCCGGGCGCGATCTCCCAGGATCGCGCCGCCGCTTCTCGGGCTTGACGGGTCTACGGCCAGCGCCGCAACGGTTTTCCCGTGCTCACGCAAGGTCCGGATGAAGGCGCTGATCAGGGTCGACTTTCCGGCACCGGGCGGGCCGGTGAATCCGATGACCGGTGTATCCCGCCGGTCATTGGCCAGCGCTTGCATGAGTACCTGCGCATCGTCGCCGCCGATATCCGCCAGAGTGAGTGCCCGCGCCAGAGCTCGGATCTGGCCTTTCCGCAATTGATCGGCAAGAGCCCGAATCCTTGCCGGATCGTCTGGCGGTCGTGCGGCTGATTTCGGGGTCACCAGCCCGGCATTCCGTCCGATCCGGCCGCGTTCATCATTGCACCTTGCCAAATCAGATCCGCAGCAACTTCGATATCCGGCGCCATATACCGGTCCTCTGTCAACGGCGGCACGACCATGCGAAGGCAGTCTACGATTTTTGTCAGCCGCACGCTCGTCCTCAACGGTTTGCGAAACTCGATGCCCTGCGCGGCCGCCAGCCATTCGATGGCGAGGATCCTGGCCAGATTGTCGTTCATGTCGGCAAGACGGCGCGCCCCGTGGGTGGCCATGGAGACATGGTCCTCCTGGTTGGCGCTCGTGGTCAGACTGTCAATGCTCGCTGGCGTTGCGCGTTGCTTGTTTTCCGCCGCTAGAGCCGCAGCCGTGATCTCTGCCGCCATGAAACCGGAGTTCACGCCGGAATCGGGGGTCAGGAAAGGCGGCAATTCACTCATCGCCGGATCAATCATCAAGGCAATACGTCGCTCGGCCAAAGCGCCGATCTCCGCGACCGCGAGGGCGATCTGGTCAGCAGCAAACGCTACGGGCTCGGCATGAAAGTTTCCGCTCGAAAGGATTTCCCTGCGGTCAGGCAACACCAGCGGATTGTCCGTCACTGCCGTGGCTTCAGTGGCCAGAACCGTCGCGGCCTGACGCAACAATGTCAGGCAGGCACCCATGATCTGGGGCTGGCAGCGGATGGAATAGGGGTCCTGTACCCGACTGCAGTCCTTGTGGGATTTCCGGATTTCGCTGCCGGTCAGCAGGGCGCGCAGCGCCGACGCGGTGTCATTCTGGGCCGGGTGGCCACGCAAGGCGTTGATCGCCGGGTCGAAAGGCGTATCCGACCCCTTGATCGCGTCCACCGAAAGAGCGCCGGTGATCAAGGCCGTCCACAAAAGACGCCGGGCGTCGAAAAGACCCGCGAGCGCCAGCGCCGTCGAGCATTGCGTGCCGTTGATCATCGCCAGGCCTTCTTTTGCACCCAGTGCCACTTGCTCGATTCCAGCATTCTGGAAGGCGATTCGGCCTGACAACCTTTGACCGTCGAGGAAGGCATGGCCGTCGCCGATCATGACTGCGGTGAGATGGGCAAGCGGCGCCAGATCTCCAGAAGCGCCGACCGAGCCCTGCGCCGGCACCGCAGGCGTGACTCCGGCCGCCAGCATCTGCTCCTGAATTTGAATGAGGCACCATCGTACGCCGGATGCCCCCCGGCCCAGGCTCAGAAGCTTCAAAATCATCATCAATCGGACCACTCTTTCCGGCAGGTCCGGGCCGACACCGGCGGCGTGCGAGAGAATCAGGTTGTGCTGGAGGCGCGCTGTTTCTTCGGGCGAAATTCGGGTCTGCGCCAGCTTGCCGAAGCCTGTGTTGATGCCGTATACAGCCTCGTCTCCTGCCGCTGCCTCTGCGACAACATCCGCAGCGCGATCGACCGCGCCGCGGCAGGACCGATCCAGCATCACCGGAGGGCTGTCGCGATACAGCCGCTCCAGGATATCAAGGCCGACGGCCCCGGGCATCAGGGTTACTGTTTCGGGCACTACAGGCTTTCCATCAGTGTCGTCAGGGCGGCGCGGTAGCGGTGGGCTATGGCGTCTTCCTGGGCGTGGCGCCCGTCACGAATTACCGGCCTTCCAGCCACCCAGACTTCGGTCAGCGCCGAACCTGCGTTGGAGAACACCCAAGCGTCCAGAACCGTTTCGGGCGCATGTCCGGCCAGCGTCGGATGCTCTGGATCAAGGACCAGAAAGTCAGCAGCCCTGCCCGCCTCAAGGCGTCCGCAGGGTTGGCCCAGCGCACGGGCGCCACCTTCGACGGCGCCGAGCCACAGGCCTTGGCCCAGGGACTCTGTCGGGATCCCGGGATGCGACGTCAGGCGCCTTCGGAGGGTCAGGCGCTGGACGTACTCCAACCAGCGTATCTCTTCGCACGGATCAAGGGACACATTGCTGTCGCTGCCGATTCCCCAGGCGCCTCCTGCGGCAAGCCAGGATGGCAGTTCGAAAATACCGTCGCCCAAATTGGCTTCCGTGGTCGGGCACACGCCGGCAACGGCGCCGACACCAGCGACCCCGAGGCGTTCTGACTTGGTCATGTGGGTCGCATGGACAAGTGTCCAGCGTCGATCAACCGGTGCGTGGTCCAGCAGCCATTCAACCGGCCGTTGGCCAGACCAGGCAAGGCAGTCGGAGACCTCCTTCTCCTGTTCTGCGATGTGAATGTGAATCGGCCCGTCCGCCCGGATTTCGCCATACGCGGCAACGGCTTCGTCCAGCGCGGCGGGCGAGACGGCGCGCAGGCTGTGCAGCGCCGCGGCTGAAGAGCGCTCAGAAACGCCGGTTCGGGCCATCGCGGCGATGATCAAGGCCCATTCGTCGATCTCCAGGCGGAAACGCTGCTGAACATCGTCCAGTGCCTCGCCGCCAAAGCCGCCGTCCTGATACAGGACCGGCATCAGGCTCAAGCGGATACCTGCTGCCGCAGCGCCCGCTGCCACACGGCGCGCCAGTTCTGCCGGATCATGATATCGACCGCCGCCGACTGGATTGTGCAAATAGTGGAACTCCGCGATACTGGTGTAGCCGGCCTTCAGCATCTCGACATACGACTGTGCGGCGATCGCTTCGACCTGATCAGGCATCAGACGCTCCACAAAACCATACATGGTCTTGCGCCAGGTCCAGAAATCATCGGTGCTGGTGCCGCCCGGCCGTTCCGTCAGCCCGGCCATGGCGCGCTGAAATGCGTGGCTGTGCAGGTTGGGCATGCCGGGGATGACGACTCCGGGAAGCCGGGTAAGATTACCTGGGGGGATGCCGAACTCCACAGTGCTGATCATGCCGCCGTCGTCGACTCGGAACAACACGTCCTCAGCCCAGCCGCAGTCAAGGTAGGCCAGTGGCGCCCACAGTGATAGGGCTGTAGTCATTGGCACGCGCCTGCGCACGTGACGACTGGAAGGTGCTGGGTATACGGTGGCGGCGACGCTGACAACAGATCAGGAAAGGGGACGTTTGGATGACTTGCTGGGACAGCATCTGGACCAATGCACGCATGGCGACCATGGCAGAGGTGGAATCGGATCCTTACGGCGTGGTCGACGACGGGACACTGGTGGTGGCTGGCGGGCGGATCGCCTGGATCGGGCTCACAGAAAAGTTTGAAGCGAACCGGTTCCGAGACACCCCAACCCACGACCTGAAAGGCGCTTGGATCACTCCCGGCCTCATCGACTGCCATACGCACATCGTCTACGGCGGCAATCGTGCTGCAGAATTTGAGCTTCGGCTCAACGGTGCAACCTATGCGGAGATTGCCCACGCTGGCGGCGGTATCATCTCGACGGTCGAGGCGACGCGCAAGGCTTCGCACGACGAACTTCTGGAGCAGGCGCTGCCGCGGGTTGATCACCTCGCACGGGAAGGCGTCACAACACTGGAAATCAAATCCGGCTATGGACTCAACACGGCAGTGGAGCGCCGGATGTTGCAAGCGGCGCGAAAAATCTCGGAATACATGCCGGTCGACATCGTGACGACCCTCTTGGGTGCCCATGCGCTGCCGCCGGAGTTTACGGACAATCCAGACGGCTACATCGATCTTGTCTGCCAGGAGATGATCCCGCAAGTGGCGGCTGCCGGGGAAGCCGATGCCGTCGACGCATTCTGTGAAACCATCGGCTTTACCCGCGACCAGACAGAGCGCGTTTTTCAGGCGGCGCACCACCATGATCTGTCCGTCAAACTGCACGCGGAACAGTTGAGTGATCTGGGCGGCGCCGAACTGGTCGCCGCGTATGGCGGTCTGTCGGCTGATCACCTGGAATACGTCGCCGAGGCGGGAGTCCGGTCTATGGCCGCGGCGGGCACGGTCGCCGTGCTGTTGCCGGGCGCGTTCTATTGCCTGCGCGAGACCAGGCCGCCGCCGATCGACCTTTTCCGGGAATACGGGGTCGGCATGGCGCTGGCGACAGACAGCAACCCTGGCAGTTCGCCGGTCGCTTCCCTGCTGTTGATGCTGAACATGGCATGCACCCTGTTTCGGATGACGCCGGCGGAGGCTTTGGCGGGTGTGACGCGGGAGGCCGCGCGAGCGCTTGGCCGACAGGATAGTATCGGCACGCTGGAGACCGACAAGAAAGCCGATTTCGTTGTTTGGGGAATCGAGCGGCCCGGGGAATTGGCTTATCCAATCGGCTTCAATCCCTGTCGAGCCGTCATCAGAAATGGCGTTCTCGTCTCTGGTCAGGTGTAGAGTGAGGCGAGCAAATCGCTTCATCTTCCATGATTCCCGGTCCAGAGCAGCGCCGTCTCCAGCATGCGACGCAGACTGGGCCGAACCTTGATTGCCTTTTCCGGCAAGTAACACCACGGTGCCCTCTGTTCGCAATAGGTTGCCATCGACAGTTCCATCTGGAACGCATGGATCCGGTTGTCCGGGGCGCCGTACCGTCGGGTGATGAACCCGCCTTTGAACCGACCATCGACGACCAGGCGGTAGCGTTGATCTTCGCCCAGTGCCTCGGCAAGCTGAAGCCGCAGCTCCGCATCGCAGGAATTGCCGGCTGCCGTACCGAGATTGAAGTCCGCGAGTGTACCGTCGAACAGGCGGGGTACGGTCGAAACGATGGAATGACAGTCGAAGAGAATCGCCACGCCAAATTTCTTGTGAAGACTTGCCAGTTCCCGCTCCAGGCGTTGATGATAAGGCAGCCAGAACGTCTCCAGCCGGTCGATCTTCTCGGCCTCGACAAGTCCTCGGCCCTCCCGGTACAGGGAAGTTCCCGAAAAGTCGGTTTCCGGAAACAGGCCGGTACCCGCTTGACCGGGGTACAGAGCGGCATCATCCGCCGGCCGGTTGAGGTCCACCACATAGCGAGACCAGATCGCCTGCAGGATCGGAATTCCTAGTTCATGCGCGAAGTCGTAAAGGCGATCCAGATGCCAATCGGTATCCGGTCTCTGCAGCGCCCGATCGGTCATGCGTGCTTCGATTTCCGACGGGATAGCCGTACCGACATGGGGAATACTCATCAGGACCGGAGCGTCGCCGGGGGTAAAACGATACGGATTCATGCGCGCCACAATACGGGAAACTGGTCGCCGGACAGCGGATCGCCGATCTTGAGGCCGATCTCGGGGAAGGGAGGTGAGTGTACGCCTTTCTCGGCATAGACGACGTCATCGCCGACGAAGCGGATCGAAAAGGCCCGCCGCCGGTTCGCCGACCTGTTGGCCGGCGCGCCATGCACCGTCCAGTAGGTGAAGGCGACTGCGTCGCCGGGCGCCATCGCCCAGCCGCGAATATCGTAGCCAGCTCTGTTGGCAGCAATATCGGGCATCGGCTCGCGGGTGTCGCCGGGGGTGAGCGCCGTACCGTTGAAGCGCTCCGGACGGAACTCCCGGTTCCAGGCGTGCGATCCGGCAATATATTCGATCGCACAATCGCGCATCACCGGATCGAGGGTGATCCACAGGCTGCAGGTCATGCTGCCTTCGACGCAATAATAAGGCATGTCGTGATGCCATGGCGTTACCACCGAGGAGCCGGGTTCCTTGATCAGGACATGCTCGTGAAACAGTCGTGCCGTCTTCGATCCCATCAACCGTCCGGCTACGGCTGCAGCGCACGATTCGGTAACAAATCGACGGTATTCCGGGATCTTGTCCCAGTTGCAGTAATCCTGGAAGAAGGGTGAGGAGCCATCCTCTGGCCGGATGCTGCGCTCGCGCCAGCTCGGGTTCCCGATATTGGTTTCCATTCCGCGCTGCAGGTCTTTTACCCAGTCGGCAAAAATCCCGCGCAGGAGAAGCACGCCGTCGCGTCGGAATTCATCCACCTGCTGGTCTTTGACGGCTGGTGGGTCGGAGACCATGGTGCTGTCCTCCTTGCGGATGCTCGGGCTCCCCGGTTCAGTCAGCTTGTCCGGGACAACCAAAATATCTGGCAACCAAAATATCTGGCTCTTGACTTGTATATATAACTTGTCTTCAAATACCAAGACGCTCGGCGTCGGCGCAACGGCGTAATGTGGCGGAACCACGAGAGCGGCCCGGTCCGTTTTCGACTAATGGAGCAGTATCATGATGTCCTGGAAGTTCAGCACTGCCGCGGCGGTGGCCTTCGTCTTGGCAGCATCTGCCGCCTCGGCGGAGACGATAAAGATCGGGTTCAATACCCCTCAGACAGGCTTTGCGGCTGCCGACGGCAAGTCGGCGCTGACCGGCGCGCAGATTGCCGTCGATACGGTCAACGCCGCTGGCGGAGTTAACGGCAAGAAACTCGAACTGGTTGTCTACGACGATCAAGCCAAACCGAAATTCGCCGTGCCGATTGCGACCAAACTGATCCAGCAGGACAAGGTCGCGCTGGGCATTTCAGGCAGCTATTCGGCGCCCACCCGCGCTTCGGCCGGCGTCTACCAGAATGCCAAGGTACCCTATATTTCGGCCTATGCCGTCCATCCCGACGTTACTCGGGCGGGCAACTACGTTTTCCGGACCGGTATCTTGGGCAGCGTGCAGGGCAAGGCGGCGGCGAAACTGATCGGCGACACGCTGGGCAAGAAACGCGTCGTGATCACCATCATGAAGAACGACTACGGCAAGTCGCTCGCTGCCGGGTTCAGGTCTGTGATGGCCGATTACGGTATCCAGGTCATCAAGGAATACCAGTATTCCCTGCGTGATCGGCAGTTCGGCCCGATCGTCTCGTCAATCAAGGCTGACAATCCCGACGCCATTTTCGACACCGGCTATTGGTTTGTTGCTGCGCCCTTTGTCAGCCAGCTCCGCTCTGGAGGCGTCAAGGCGGTAGTTGTAGGCCAGGAAGGCTACGATGGTGTCAAGTTCATTGAGATTGCCAAGAAAGCCGCCGAGGGCGTCATCATCGTCACGGCCCTCGACCGGGACAGCAAGGAACCGGAAGTTCGTGATTTCATGACCGAGTTCGAGAAACGGACCGGCTACGGTGCGGACATGGTCGGCGCCTCTGGCCACGCTGCGGTGATGGTTGCCGCCGCGGCCCTGAAGAAGGCCGGTTCGACCGACAGGGTAGCGATTCGCGAAGCGCTGGCCTCGATTGAGGTCAAGGCAATCACCGGCGTCCTCTCATTCAATGTGCTCGGCGAAGTGCAAAAGGGGCTCAAGGTTCAGGAAGTCCGCAACGGCCGCTGGCGCTACCATTCGAAGATCGTCGACGCCAAGTTGCTGACACCGCCCGAAAAGTGAGCCCAGCCGGTCGGCGGGATCGGGTGACGCCTCTTCAGACGGGGCGCCATCCGATCTCGTGCGACCGGATCTTCGTTGCAATAATCAACCCACGGCAACTCCTCCGGGACGTCCCGCGTTGAACTATTCCGATCTTCTGGTCCAAGGGCTGGTCGAAGGCTGTATCTACGCCCTGATTGCCGTAGGCCTCACGCTGGTCTACGGTCTCCTGCGAATCCTGCACATTGCCCATGCTGGCATCTTTACGTTGGGCGCGTATATCGGCCTGTTGCTCACCAACGAGACCGGTAGCTTCGCTGCCGCCTTCGTCATCACTGTTGTCGTGGTCGGGTTTTTCGGCATGGCCTTTTACCGGCTGTTCTATGAGCCGCTTCTCGACAAGCCGCCCCATGTCGCGCTGATCGCGTCGATCGGCCTCTTCATCGCGATGGAAGAAATCTACCGAATGGTCTTCGGAGCAACGAGCCTCTCATTTCTGGCGCCGCCGTTGAAGGATACGGTCACAGTCGCCGGCGTGCGGCTGGAAGAGGGGCGGGTTGTCGTCGTGGTGCTCGCTGTTGTCCTGATCGGCGGGCTCGCCGTGCTGGCCGGGCGGACACGTATCGGCATCGCCTGGCGCGCTACGGTTTCGGATGCCGCGATGGCTGAATCCTTCGGTATCGATCTGGCGCGGGTGCGCTATGTCAATTTCTTCGTCGCCTCTGCTATGGCTGCAGCCGCGGGCATCATGGTTGCCCTGCTGCTCAACCAGGTTATTCCGACCATGGGCGGAGTGCCGGCCTACAAGGCTCTTGCCATTATCGTTCTGGGCGGGCTGGGCAACGTCAGAGGCACCCTGATCGCCGCGCTGGCACTGGGCGTGATCGAATCCTTCGGCACCATCTACCTCGACAGGGTGCTGGATCGTGACGCCATCGCCTTCGCTTTCCTGATTGCCGTTCTCATGATCCGGCCCCAGGGCCTGTTCATTCGGCGTTGAGGACGAAGAACGGCATGTACGAAATATCGCTCCTGACAGTCATGAGCTTCAGCGTGATCTTTGCGCTAAGCCTGAACCTGATCACCGGGTTTTGCGGCCAGATCAGCTTGGGTCACGCCGCGTTCTACGGCATTGGCGCATACTCGGCGGCGCTGTTTACCACCGGCGGCGGCTCCTTCTGGCTGGCCCTGCCGATCGCCATGGCGGTTGCGGGCTTTTTCGGCTTCATCGTCGGTTTCGCCTCGTTGCGTGTACGCCACGATTTCCTCGCAATCACGACCATGGGCGTTGGCTTCCTGTTCACCGGCTTCGTGCGCCAACAGGAGTTCTTGGGCGGCGAGGAGGGCATTGCCGGCATCCCCGACCCCGGCATCGGTCAAATCCCCTACATGCTGCTGTGCGCGGCGTTCGCCGCCGCCGTGATCGCCTTCAGCCTTTATCTCAAGCGATCCTGGATGGGTCATGCCTTCGATGCCATCGCGACCGACGAGGATACAGCCCGGACACTCGGTATCGACGTGGCGCGCTACAAGCTTACCGCGTTCGTGTTCGGCACCGGTCTCGCCGGTCTCGCTGGCGCCCTGTTCGCTCACTACGTCAAGTTTGTCGAGGTCGAGAGCTTTGACTTCATCGAATCGATTTCCGTTCTGGCTATGGTGATCGTCGGCGGGATCGGATCGATCTGGGGGGTTGTCGTGGCGGCAGCGGTGCTGAGCGTGCTGCCGCTGCTGCTCCAGGTTTTCGCCGACTACAAGCTGTTGATCTACGGTGTTCTCCTCTTCACCGTCATGTATTTCGCGCCGGGTGGCGTCGATAGCCTGATGCAGACGCTTTGGCGTCGGATCTCAGGCCGGCAACGGCGGGATAAAGGGCAGTGAAGGCGCTTCTCTCCATTGAGGGAGTGACGGTGCGCTTTGGCGGTGTCGACGCGCTGGCCGATGTCGGCTTCGGGGTGCCCCGAGGTGCCCTGCTTGGGCTGATAGGTCCGAACGGCGCCGGCAAGACAACAATGATGCGCGTGATCACCGGAATGGTAAGGCCCCAGGCCGGGCGCCTTGCAATCGATGGCACCGAGATTTCACGGTTGCCGACCCACCGCCGCGTGCGGATGGGCCTCGGCCTGTCGCAGCAGCTTGTCCGACCCTTTGCAGGCATGACCGCAGTCGAGAATGTGGCTCTGGCCGCCGGCCACGCGACAACCGCCAATCCGCTGGCAGCGCTCGTCACGATCTCGCGCGCTGCCGAAAGGGATCGCGCGCGCACACTACTTCAGCTGGTCGGCATCGCCGATGCGGCCGACGCGTTGCCGGACAAGCTGCCTCTCGGTTATCTCAAGCGATTGGAAATGGCGCGTGCGCTGGCGCTTGACCCGAAAGTGCTGCTGCTCGACGAGCCGCTGGCAGGCCTGAACAGCGCGGAAGCGCCACACCTCGCGGACACGATCGCTGATCTGAACCGCCAGGGCACCACTGTCGTGCTGATCGAACACAACCTCATCGAGGTGATGCGCATATGCCGACATCTTGTCGTGCTGGATAATGGCCGCAAGATCGGCGACGGTGAACCGGCTGTTGTGATGGCCGACCCGGCGGTCCGTGCCGCTTATCTCGGCTCGCAGGAGGAGCGACATGCTGCGGCTTGATCGCCTGACCTGCGGCTACGGACCATTCCATGCGGTGACCGAACTCAGCCTGGAAGTGCCGGCTGGCAACGTGCTGGCGCTGATCGGCGCCAACGGCGCGGGCAAATCCTCCACGCTGATGGCGATCGCCGGCCATGTTGCAGTGATGGGTGGACGGATCATCTTCAACGATACAGACATCACCACCGAACCGGTGCGCACCCGAGTCCGGCTCGGCATTACTCTGGCCCCGGAAGGACGCCGTCTGTTTCCGGACCTGACCGTTGCCGAAAACCTGACTGTCGGCGGCTACAGTCAACCCCGTACGGCAGAAGCGCGCAATATCGAGCGGGTCGTGACGCTGTTTCCGCGACTCGGGGACCGGCTGGGACAGCTTGCGGGGTCGATGTCCGGCGGTGAACAACAGATGCTGGCGATTGGTCGCGCCTTGATGGCTGAACCGAGACTGTTGCTGATCGACGAAGTATCGCTCGGCCTTATGCCAGCCGTGATCGATGTGTGCTATGCCGCTCTCGGCCAACTGCGCGACGAAGGACTTGCCATCCTGCTGGTCGAGCAGAGCACGCAGCGCGCCTTCGATATCGCTGATTCCGTGTGCGTTCTCGAATCCGGTCGGGCGGTGTGGCGCGGCACGTCCGCGGCTGCCCGCAAGGACCCGGCCCTGGTGGAAGCCTATCTGGGGCTGACCGGATGAGTGGCTTGCCACACCCACAACCCTTCAACGCGGCCGGCCCGACGCCGCTGTACCAGCAGGTCAAGGATTATGTCCGCCGCTTCATCCTGACCGGCGTCTGGCCGGTCGACCATCGTATCCCGTCCGAGCACGAACTGGTGCGCCTGTCCGGGGCCAGCAGGATGACGGTGCACCGCGCCCTGCGCGAACTCAAGGACGACGGCTGGCTGCGCCGGGTTCAGGGACAGGGCACCTTCGTGGCCGATCGGCGCGCCCGGCTTGATCTACTGGAAATCCGCAACATCGCCGACGTGATCCGGCGCCGCGGCGCCTACGGATGCGACGTCATTCTGCACGAACGCGCCCCGCCGCTGGGAGAGATCGCCGGGGAACTGCAAACGGAACCGGAACAAGATCTCTTTCACAGTCAGCTGATCCATCTACTCGATGGCACTCCCTTCCAGTTCGAGGATCGCTGGGTCAACCCTGCCGTGGTGCCAGACTATCTTGCGGTTGATCTTCAGCGTCAGACGCCGAACGAATACCTTATGCGGACCGCGCCTCTCAGCGAGGTTGAGCATCGGCTTGAAGCGGTTCTTCCCGGCCCAATGGAGCGACAACTTCTCGGTATCGGATGGAATCAGCCTTGTCTGCTGCTTCACCGACGCACATGGTCCGGCGGGCAGGTTGCATCTCGCGCCTGGTTTACCCATCCGGGTGACCGATTTTATCTTGCGACCCGCTTCAACCACGACGAGGGCTTCCCGCCATCCTCTCAATCGGAGCGAATGCCGTGATCGACCGCCTGATGGAAAACCGTCGCCTCGACAATACCCGCGACATCCGCGCGCCGCATGGCGATAAACTCAGTTGCAAGAGTTGGTTGACGGAGGCGCCACTGAGGATGCTGATGAACAATCTGGATGCTCAGGTCGCAGAAAAACCCCAAGAATTGGTCGTCTATGGCGGTATCGGTCGGGCGGCGCGCAACTGGGAGAGCTACGACCGGCTGGTGGCGGCGCTGCGCGCGCTGGAGGACGACGAGACCCTGCTGGTCCAGTCGGGCAAGCCGGTGGGCGTCTTTCGCACCCACGCCGATGCGCCGAGAGTGCTGATTGCCAATTCCAACATCGTACCTCACTGGGCGACCCTGGAGAAATTCAACCAACTCGATCAGGCCGGCCTCATGATGTATGGCCAGATGACTGCCGGCTCCTGGATCTATATCGGCAGTCAGGGCATCGTCCAGGGCACCTACGAAACCTTCGTCGAGATTGGACGCCAGCACTATGACGGCGATCTTTCGGGCCGATGGATTCTGACGGGTGGTCTGGGCGGTATGGGCGGCGCCCAGCCGCTGGCGGCGACGATGGCCGGTGCGTCGATGCTTGTGATCGAATGTCAGGCCAGCCGGATCGAGATGCGATTGAAGACCGGCTATCTGGACCGGCAAGCGAACGACCTTGATGAGGCTTTGGCGATTGTTGAAGACGCTTGCGCCCGGAAGCAGGCGGTTTCCGTTGGCCTGCTCGGCAACGCGGCTGAGATCTATCCGGAACTGGTCCGGCGCGGCGTGCGGCCCGATGCGGTGACCGACCAGACCAGCGCTCACGACCCGCTGAATGGATATCTACCAGTCGGCTGGACCCTCGGAGAATGGGAGAAACGCAAGGAAGAGGACCCGGTCGGTACCATGAAAGCAGCCAAGGACTCAATGGCTGTGCAGGTTCAGGCGATGCTCGATTTCTGGGCCCAGGGCGTACCGACTCTCGATTACGGCAACAATATCCGACAGATGGCGCAAGAGATGGGCGTCGTGAACGCTTTTGATTTTCCCGGTTTCGTACCGGCCTATATTCGACCCCTGTTCTGTCGCGGGATGGGACCCTTCCGATGGGCGGCGCTGTCCGGCGACCCCGAGGATATCTATCGAACCGACTCCAGGGTGAAGCAACTCATCCCGGACAATCCACATCTCCACAACTGGCTCGATATGGCGAGGGAGCGCATCCAGTTTCAGGGTTTGCCCAGCCGAATTTGCTGGCTTGGCCTGGGCGAGCGGCATCGTCTCGGTCTGGCATTCAACGAAATGGTCGCCAAGGGCGAGTTGTCAGCACCCGTCGTGATCGGTCGCGATCACCTGGACAGCGGCTCGGTTGCCAGTCCGAATCGCGAGACGGAAGGGATGATCGATGGCTCCGACGCAGTTTCGGATTGGCCGATGCTCAACGCGTTGCTGAATACCGCCTCGGGCGCCACCTGGGTCAGTCTTCACCACGGCGGTGGCGTCGGCATCGGTTTCTCCCAGCATGCCGGCATGGTCATCGTGTGCGATGGTACGGATGAAGCGGCGGCACGAATAGGGCGCGTTCTGTGGAACGATCCGGCGACCGGGGTCATGCGCCATGCTGACGCTGGCTATGAGGATGCCGTTGCCTGCGCTCGGGAGCATCAGTTGAATCTGCCCTTTCTGGATCGCTAAGCATTCCAGCCGTCACCAGTTCGGCGTCGAGGCTTGGATCCAAGAGGAAAGCAAGCTGTTCCTTGATTACCCGTACCAGAATATGTCCAGGTCCGAACACACCTGCCGTTTCCAATGGGACGACGGTTCCGTGGCGTTCTGGGACAACCGGGTGACATGGCATCACGCCTTCAGCGACTATCACGGCCATCGCCGGCTGATGCACAGGATCACGCTGGACGGCGAAGCGCTGGCCGCCTGATCCTCCGGAAGCGGGGAGGTCGGGTCGTGGTCAGATCATCGCCATGCCGCCGTTGACGTGCAGGGTCTGTCCCGTGACATAGGCGGCTTCGTCGCTGGCAAGATAAACGGCTGCGGCCCCGATATCTTCCGGGTCACCGATCTTGCCGACAGGGACATGATCAATGATCGTGGCTTTCTGCTTGTCGTTCAAGATGTCGGTCATGTCGGATTTGATGAATCCCGGTGCGATGCAGTTCAGCGTGATTCCGCGCGCTGCCACTTCCGCTGCCATGCTTTTCGTCATGCCGATCATGCCGGCCTTGGACGCCGCATAATTTGCTTGTCCCGGATTACCGGTCACGCCAACGACTGATGTCATGTTGATAACCCGACCATACCGGCGCCGGACCATGTTCCTGAGCGCTGCGCGCGACAGGCGGAAAACGCTGGTCAGGTTAACCTCGATCACGTTTCGCCACTGCTCGTCAGACAATCGCATCGACAGCATGTCTCGGGCAAGACCGGCATTGTTGACCAGGATATGCAAGTCTCCCAACGCCTCTTCCGTCAGGGAGATCAGGGCATCTGTTTGTTCCGGTTCGTTCAAATCGGCTGGCATCACGTGGGTCCGCTCGCCCAACGCGCGCGCCAGAGCATCAAGCGCGTCCTTTCGGCGACCGGAGAGAGCGACTGCAGCGCCTTGAGCATGCAGGGCTCTGGCAATGGCGCTGCCGATACCGCCTGAGGCTCCGGTGACGAGAGCAGTCTTGCCGGAAAGATCGAACATGGGTCGTTTCCTGTGTGATTCGCAAGATGGCAGCGCTACGCTGCAGCCAGGAATGCGTCGATATCGTCGGGCGTGTTGACGGCCACGGCTTTCAGTTCTGGATCAATCCGGCGCGCTATGGCGGTCAGAACCTTGCCAGCCCCAATTTCCAGAAGGTCTACACAGCCTTGGTCCTTTGCGAACAACATGCTTTCGCGCCAACGCACCATGCTTGTGACTTGTTGCACCAGCAAGTCCCTGATCGTGGCTCCGTCGCTGACATGGGAGGCCGTGACGTTCGCGATAAGTGGTACCGAAGGATTGCTCGGGGCGATCTTTTCCAGTTCAATCGCCATGGCGTCAGCAGCCGGCTGCATGAGGCTGCAATGGAACGCGGCGCTGACCTGAAGTTTCATCGCCCGGCGAATGCCGAGTTCCTGAGCAGCCTCAATGGCGCGGTCGACCGCGCCGACATGACCGCTGATGACCACTTGACCTTCGGCGTTATCGTTGGCGATGGCGCACACGTCGTCACCCGCTGTCGTGCGGACAACCTCGTTTGCCTGTTCCAGCGTCGCGCCCAACAGGGCAGCCATGGCCGATTCGCCTACCGGTACGGCTGCTTGCATCGCCTGACCACGCGCCTTCAGCAATCTGGCTGTGTCTGGCAGAGAGAAAGATTGTGCAGCGCACAAGGCCGAATATTCGCCCAGTGAATGGCCGGCAACAAAACGGGCTTTTTCGGGCAGCAGGATGCCAGCTTCTTCCAGAGTGCGCAGGACAGCGATGCTGACGGCCATCAGGGCTGGCTGGGCATTTTCGGTCAGGGTCAGGTCCTCGCCCGGGCCTTCGAACATCAGCTTGGACAGGTTTTGCGACAGGGCGTTGTCGACCTCTTCAAACACCAGCTTGGCGGCGGATGAAGCTTCTGCCAAATCCTTGCCCATTCCAACTGCCTGGGATCCCTGCCCGGGAAAGACGAATATACGATCAGTCATGGAAATTCAGCGAAGCAATTGCAGGATCAAGGTTCATACCGTGCGGCAATAGCGTGTCAAGCTGACCACTTGTGCCTGTGTGGCTCTGCAATATCTTGGTCATTCATCATAACTCCTTGCCAAAGGGACGGCGTTATCTGCGCTGGAGACTTTGGCTAGACCCGTGCAGCTTTTCCCCGGTAGTCGGAAGTATGGCGGCGAGTCGCAAAACAGCCATAGGGAGTATTTGCCTTGGCATTTTACGAGTGCGTGTACCTTGCGCGCCAAGACATTGCGTCAAGTCAGGTTGATGCCCTGACCGACCAGTTCGCAGAAATTATCGCCAACGGCGGCGGCGAAGTGAAGAAGCGGGAATACTGGGGTCTTCGGAACCTCGCTTATCGCGTCAAGAAGAACCGCAAAGCTCATTACGTACTTCTGAACATTGATGCACCGGCAGAAGCCGTGCACGAAATGCAACGTGTGATGCGCCTGAACAGCGACATTCTGCGCGATCTGACTCTGCGGGTGGACGAGTTGAACGAAGGACCGTCGATCATGATGCTACGGCGCGAAGAACGCCGGGACCGCGGCGAGCGCCGCGCTCGCCGCGAAGAAGAGCGGAAGACCGGGGACAGCGCAGGCACGCCGAAATCAGACGACACTGCTGTCGGAGAGACAAAAGCCACCGCGCCCGAGAAGGATGGACACAAGGCTGACGCGCCGCAGATCGAAGCCAAGTCTGAAGAAGCCAAAACCGAGGTAGACGAATAATGGCCCGACGTCCCTTTTTTCGCCGCCGCAAAAGCTGTCCGTTCTCCGGTCCAAAGGCACCGAAGATCGACTACATGGACGTTAAGCTGCTACAGCGGTTCATCTCCGAGCGAGGCAATATCGTCCCCAGCCGGATTACTGCCGTTTCCGCCAAGAAGCAGCGGGAACTGTCCCGCGCCATCAAGCGCGCGCGGTATCTCGCGTTGCTGCCCTACGTGTCGGGCTAGGGAGAGGCGGGCCATGGTTGTAATTCTGCTGGAACGGATCGAGAAATTGGGTCAGATGGGCGATGTCGTCTCTGTCAAGGCAGGCTATGCCCGAAACTTCCTGTTACCGCAAAAAAAGGCACTACGGGCAACGAAGGACAACATCGCCCACTTCGAGGCACAGAAGGTGCGGCTGGAAGCTGACAACCTGACCCGCAAGGTCGAGGCCGAAGCCGCTGCCGGGAAGATGGATGGCGCTTCCATTGTTTCCATCCGTCAGGCGGCCGAATCGGGCCAGTTGTATGGTTCGGTTTCAAGCCGTGATATCGCTGCGGGCCTGACCGACACGGGGTTCACGATCGACAAGCAACAGGTTGTTGCCGAAAATCCTATCAAGACGTTAGGTATCCACCCGATTCGAATCGTCCTGCATCCAGAAGTCTCTGTGATGATCAACGTCAATGTTGCGCGGTCCCCTGAAGAGGCGCAGGTTCAGGCCGAGCGTGCGGCGCGCGGCGAAGATCCGGTCATTCTGGGGGAAACCGAGGGCGATCAAGAAACGGTCAACGACGAGGTGGCCATCGCAATGATGGAACGGGAGGAGCGCCGACTCGCCCGCGAGGAAGCGCGTGCGGCGGAAGCCAGGTCTGAAGAAGAAGCAAAGACCTTTGGCCGGACATCCATCGCTTCAGATTGACTGGTGATTCGGTTTCGAAATGATGAATTGCGGTGCTGTCGCATCATTCCGTTAGTCGATCGCTATCGTTTTCGGGCTGTCTGCGATAGCGTCATGGCGTCGAGCGCAAGCGTCGCTCCGTTGCCTGATCGGGGCTCGGCGACGCCGCGTCGGCAGGAAAATCCTGAGCCAGTCCGCATGCCTCGAAGGCCTGCCGTGTTGCGATCTTTTCCGTTTCGCTCAGTTCCAGCAGCGGCCGGTGCACACGCCCTCCCGTCTGGCCCAGCAGCTCCTGCCAGTATTTCTGATGCACTTGATGCTTCCCGGGAAGACGGGTCGATTGGCTCTGCCTCCGGCAAAGCTGCTGTTGCTCGACCGGGCCGACTTGCGCGATCTGCTTATTGCGGATAGCGTGCCTCAACACCTATTAGCCTGGATGCAGAAATCGGCCTTCAGCAAGACAAATCGACAGGGAAAGAGAATATGAAGATCGGAATCCGTGCGGTGATTGCGGCGCTCTTGGGTGCATCCTTGACTCCTGGAAGCGCCGCCGCAGAGACCCGCGTCACGTACAAGTCTGCCAAATCGACCTCATCTTACTACCAAATGGCCGTTCAGATTGCCGAGGCGATGAAGGCCGGCTCGGACGGCGACATCATCGTGACGGTCGAGGAAAGCCAAGGCTCGGTACAGAACGTCATGCAAGCCCGCGTGCGTGGCGGCGATTATGTCTTCACCACCCCGCCCGTTCTGGTGAGGCTCGCTCAAGGTGGCAAGGCGATGTTCAAAGGCAAGAATGATCCTAAATTCAAGGAAATTCGGGCGCTTTTTCCAATCCCTTCTCTGACCATGCACTTCGTCGTCCGGGCAGATAGTGGTGTGACGGATTTCGCGGGGCTCGAAGGCAGGAAAATCCTCCTCGGCAAGGGCTCGTTCGGCGCCCGCGAGGGGAAAAAATACCTCAATCTCTTCGGCCTCGAAGGCAAGGTCGATCTTGCTGATGTAGAGCTTTCAAACGCCGTCCCGGCCTTGAAAAACCGACAGATCGACGGCTTTGTGACGGCGGGATCCTTTCCGGCGCCGAACGTGATTGAGGCTGCCGCATCGACCGGTGTACGGGTCTTGTCGCTGTCGGATGATCAGATCGCGCGCACGAAGCGCACGAAGCTCGTCATCCCGGCCGGCACATACGCCGGACAGGATACGCCAGTCATGACGACATCGCTGCCGGTGGTCGCCTATGCGACGACGGCGATGGACAGCAAGACAGCCTATCGCCTGACCAAGACTTACTGGGACCAGAAGGCGGCGATGGGAAAAAATGCACGCTGGTGGAACGGCGTCAACGCAGGGTTGATGGCCAATATCACCGGCAAGATCCATCAAGGAGCTCAACGCTACTACGCTGAGGCGGGCATCGCGCTTACCGAGGCGCAGAAGTAGCCGCGGCCAGCCTGCAAGGGGTGCGTCTGTGACGCACCCCTATCCCGTAAACGTAAGAGCATCCGATGCGGTCACGCGCTTCTGGGCTGTTCTTGGTTTGATCACGATTGTATTCCATCTCGGCTTGATCTTCTCGGGACTCGTGCCGAACCTTGTTGCGCGGCCAATTCATATGATGTTGGCGCTGCCTTGGGTTCTGGTCTTTGCGGCGAAGAGTCGGGCCGCGCTCGTGTCAGGCGTCTTCATTTGCGCGTTCGGGGTCGCCGCCTGTCTCTGGATCGCGCTCAATCATTCGATGCTGGGCGATCAATACGGCTTTCTTGAAGGCGCGGTTCAAATCGGTATCGCCCTTGTCGTCCTGTTTGTAGTCCTTGCGGCTGCACGCTGCGCTATCGGATGGCCTCTGCCATCCATTGCCGCGCTTGCGCTTGCCTACGGACTCTGGGGTCAGCACATCCCGGGCGAGTTTGGGCATTCCGGGACGCCCGTCGCCAGTTTTCTCGGTACGCTCACCATTGCCGAGGGTGGCATCTGGGGTAGTCTTACGGGTGTCTCGGTCAATGTGGTTGCGATCTTTGTCATCTTCGGTGCCGTCCTGAATGCGGGCGAGGCCGGCCAAGGCTTCATGAACCTCGCGACAGCTGCGGCCGGTCGACTGAAGGGTGGAGCTGCGAAAGTCTCGGTTCTCTCGTCGGCGCTCTTCGGGTCGATCTCAGGTTCTGCCTCGGCAAATGTCGCCTCGACCGGGGCGATTACACTTCCGGCAATGATACAGCTCGGCTACCCGAAAAGGCTCGCTGGCGCCGTCGAGGCGGTTGCCTCCTCGGGCGGTCAGATCATGCCGCCTCTGATGGGAGCCGGTGCCTTCGTCATGGTCGAACTGACAGGGGTCCCCTACGTCGAGATCATGGCTGCGGCTCTATTGCCTGCAATTCTTTACTTTCTCGCTGTCTGGGTTGGCATCAACGCTTTCGCCGGTCGGCATGATCTGCCTCCGATAGTCGAACAGGACAAACCGGGAGTCCGCGACGTCGCGATTACCTCGGGCTTCTTTCTGATACCGTTTGCAGTCCTGTTGTGGGGGATGTTTGGCGCAGGCGTCACGCCGCAATATGCGGCTGCGATGGCGATCCTGACAGGAATCGTGCTCATTTTCTTCGACAAGCGCCTGACGATTGATCTTTCCCGCACCCTTGACCGCCTGAAGCACGCCTGTTTGACGGCGGGCCACCAAGTTGCCGTCATCGCATCCATCATCCTCTGCGCCTCCATCATCATCGGGGTGCTTTCGATCACCGGGCTTGGTGTCAAGATCACATCGCTCATTCTTTCTGGCTCGGGAGGACTTCTCTGGCCGTCGCTTCTTCTCACCGCACTCGCCTGTCTCGTGCTCGGCATGGAGGTCCCCACAACGGCCGCTTATGTAATCTGTGTCTCGATTGCCGGCCCAGCGCTGGTCAAATTGGGACTTGATCCGTTGCAAGCGCATCTCTTTGTCTTCTGGTTTGCGCTTCTTAGCACCATCACGCCTCCGGTCTGCGGCGCGGTCTTCATTGCCGCCGGAATGGTGGAAGAAAACTGGCTCAGAGTGGCGCTCTATGCCATGGCGCTTGGGGTCGGACTCTACGTCATCCCACTCGGAATGATCGCCAATCCCGGACTGCTCGGCCTTGCCCATGCACCGACATTCGCGCTGATGTCAGCTGCAAAGATCGCAGTTGGTCTTGTCACGTTGTCCTATGGAATCATTGGCCGAGTAAGAACGGTCCCCCGTCTCGCGCTGGTGGCCGGTGGCCTGGTTCTTATTCTGGCGCCCTTCGAAGATATCTGACACGGAAGATTCTGTGGCTGGCCGGGCTGGACCCCACGACAGGCGAGAGTAGACATGACTTCGCCCCGCGAACTCGGCAATAGCCTGTCCCACAGGTAACACAACTGGCATAAGGACAAGGCGACGACCATGATCCTGCAGCCGCCTGCTACGCTGGCGAGGTCCGGGATTGCGAGCCTTGATCGTGCGCCTGTTGGAACTGCTCTGCAACACCACACCGACGTTCCCCGAGTTACCCTTGCGCTCGATAAGGTCAAACCGACTCGTCGTCAAACGGTCTGCTCTGCTTCCTTGATTCGCGGCATGGGCGTGTTATGATGCTGCGCTGGGTCCAACTCGCTTCCAGACGCCTCCATCACCCGGTTCACGGATCGCTGTTCATGGACGACAAATTCAAAAGTCCCGATTACCGGCCGCCACTCGGCGAGGCCGTTCCCCTCGGCATTCAGCACGTCTTGGCTATGTTTGCCGGCAACATCACTGTGCCGCTGCTCATTGCCTTGGCGGCGGGGCCACAATATATCACTGTGCTGGTGCAGATAGCCCTGCTTGCGGCCGGGGTGGCGACGCTGATCCAGACCATCGGGATCGGGCCTGTTGGCTCCCGACTGCCGATCGTCCAAGGCACCAGCTTCGCCTATGTTGGCATTCTCACTACGGCGATCAAGGGCGGCGCAAGCCTCGCCGCTGTGTTTGGTGCCAGCCTCGTCGGCGGTCTGTTTCAGATTCTGCTCGGCTATTTCATCCCGCAAATCCGCAAGTTCATCCCGGGCCTCGTTTCCGGCGTCGTGGTGATGACGATCGGCTTCACGCTGCTGCCCGTGGGGATCAAATATTCGGCCGGGTGCGGCGCCTATCCCGCTGCCTTCTGCAAGAAAGCCGGTTTCGGCGATGTCGGCAACTGGGCGATGGCTCTGTTCGTTATTGCCGTCGTTCTGCTGATCCGCCGGTTCGGGCGAGGCATCTGGTCGACCGCATCAGTCTTCATCGGCATCGTGATCGGTTACATCGTGGCAATTCCGTTCGGCATGATGAACCCGGCCAAGGTCGCGAACATCGCCAAGGCCGACTGGATTGGTCTGCCTGACCAGTGGTTTGGTCTTGAATTCTCGACCCCTGCCGCGCTTGGCCTGATAGGCCTCATGGTGATCATGGCCTTCATTACTACGGTCGAAACGGTCGGCGACATTTCTGGTGTGACCGCTGGCGGCGCGGACCGCGAGCCGACCGACGGGGAACTGAGAGGTGGCGTCATGGCCGATGGTCTCGGCTCGGCGGTGGTTGCGCTTTTCGGTGGGCTCCCCAACACGTCCTACAGCCAGAATGTCGGCTTGGTGTCCTTCACCCGAGTGATGAGCCGGCATGTCGTCACGATCGGCGCGATTTTCCTGCTGGCCTGCGGTTTCATTCCCAAGCTGGCTGCCGTCATCGGCGCAATGCCAGAGCCGGTGCTCGGCGGCGCAGCGGTGATCATGTTCGGTTTGATCGTCTCCGCCGGCCTCAAACTGGTGGCGCGCTCCGGGCTTTCCACCCGCAACATGCTGATCGCGGCAATCTCCCTCGGCCTTGGCATGGGGCTTTGGCAAGTTCAGCAATTCGCCGGCGCGGCCGGATTCGGGCCGCTGCCTGCCGATATTCTGCCGGCCTGGTCCCTGCCGCTGTTCGTTTCGGGTATTGTGGTATCGGGGGTCGCGGCCGCAATCCTCAACGCCATACTGCCCGAGGAAGTCGAAGGTGCCTGAGGCTTGCGTCGCTGGAGAGACGTCGGAGCCGCGCCCGGGGGGCTACTTTCGGTCGGCTAACGTGCGGGCGACGGCCTTGCCGCCGCCCTTTTGAGCGGCTGACGAGATGTCGCGCAGCCAGCGGCGGTAGGCGATTGATACCGCATCAGCCGGCACTGAATGTTCACTGCCCGGACCGGGGATCTCCGGCGGATACTGGGCCGCGATTACCGGCAGGTCTTCGGCGAGTACGAGATCCTGGAAATCGAGATGATGACGGTCGTCACCTTCCCGATCGGCAGTGCGGCTGGTGAACCAGAAGCTGCGGCAGCTTTCGGAGTCGATCGGAGATGCCGTCATCCAGAGCTGGCTGCGTTCACCGTCGGGAAAGAAGAATTCGAGATTAACCGTGAACGGCATCCACACTCGGTAATCGGTCGGTGCCATCAGCGCGATATCCGGCAAATCCATATCTGGCTCCGGCTCGAAGCGGAAGCGGAGTTCGCTGCCGACACGGGCAATGTCGGCGATCGGCACCGTCGTGTGCCGACGGTCGCCGAGCGAGCCGTCATGGACGAACGGGAAGTGCGACAGGTCGACGAAATTCTCCAGTCGGCGTCCGGCCGAGGTCGGCCAAGTATAAGGCTTTCCCGGGACGCAACGGAACGCCGGATCGCTCCAAGCCGGACAACCGGGAATCGCTGTGCCAGCCGCCGGATCAAGCCGCAGCCAGACCAAATCGTAAGCAATTTCAGCCTCAATCCGGCGTAGCCGTAAGCCAGATGGGATCGCGTAGTCCGACATGGCAGGGATTTCGACGCACTTGCCTTCGGCGTTGTAGAGCCAGCCGTGATAGGCGCACCGCAGTCCGCCTGCCTCGACACACCCGACTGTCAGCCGCGTCGACCGGTGTATGCAGCGATCCGGGAACGCCGCGACAGTGCCGGCGATCTCGGCAACCGCGGTCGGCTCGCCGAGCAGTGTGACTGCCAACGCCCGGTTGGCGGCCGTGGCCGCTGCCAGTTCCGGGACGGTACAGACAGGGTGCCAGAAAAAGCTCCACGCGCTATCGTCGAGATAGGCCATCCCGTTCTCCTTGTTCCGTATGCCGTGCTAATCCATCTGCTGCCGGAGGAGAAAGATGTCATGGCAAGTAACCTGACCATGGTTTTCCCTGCCATTTCCATCTTAGACCCTTATTGTTACCCCCTTCATTGCCTGACAATGGAAGCGTTACATGTCGTAAAGCTGGTGGACAAGACCGTAACCGTTTTAGAATCGGTTATTTCTCGACCCACAAAATTCGATCATCGTTATGAGGCCTGTCGGCTCAGCAGGACGAATGCCCCTTGGCTGCTGGTCGTTGTGGCGTTGACCAACTGGATGGGCTCATTGTCTGAGTGCTTATGATGCGCTTACTCCGAATCTGTTGATGAAGAGTTGATCCGAAATTTCGCATGACTAGAAGTCCACGTCTATCGCAATGCCGTTGGCCACGGCAAGATCGACAACACTGGCTGCAACGGCAAGATCCTGCAACCCTACTCCTGTACCGTCAAACAATGTGATTTGATCATCCGAGTTGCGGCCTGGGTGGGTACCGTTGATGACCGCACCGATTTGATGAATGTCAGACTCGGTAAGAAGACCTTGGGCGACGGCATGCTGGGCTTCACCGATAGCGATGGATTGAGCAACTTCATCGGTAAAGACAGTTGCTCGCGCGACCAAATCTGGATCCACCTCTTGCTTGCCTTTGGTGTCGGTGCCCATGCAGGCAATATGAGTGCCGGGGCTGACCTGATCGGCGTCTAGGATCGGATCATGGGAAGAAGTGATCGAAATGATCACATCCGCTTCCGCCATACCGTCCAGTTCGATAGCTTCGAACGGCAACCCCGTCTCAAGAGCCACCTTTTCGAGGGTGGGTAGCATCTCAGTATGCAAATTCCACCCAACAATCCTTTCAAAATCGCGTTGTTCCAAGGCTGCACGCAGTTGGAACGCAGCCTGATGACCGGCACCGATCATGCCGATAACCTTGGCGTCTTCGCGCGCCAGATGCTTGATCGATACGGAAGACGCTGCCGCTGTGCGAAGGGCTGTCAGCAGGTTACCTCCCACCATCGCCTTCGCTTTTCCGGTGTCAGGATCAAACAGGAAAACGGTCGATTGATGGTTGATCATGTTCCTTTTTTTGAGGTTGTGTGGCCAATATCCCCCTGCTTTCAAACCAAGCGTCCGGCTTGCACGATCAAACCCGCCTTTGAAGCCGTAGAGCGCGTTTTCGTAGTTGATCGCCTCACGGACGACCGGGAAATTGTATGCGTCCTCCGAAGCCATCGCTGCAAATACCCTCTCGACGGCGTCATATGCCGCTTTACGGGTCATGAGATTTGCAATTTCGCGTTCTGGGATGATCAACATAAGGAAAATACTTCGACCAAAAGAGGCCAGGGTTTAGCTCTGACCTCGAAGGAAACCATTCGCTTTGGCGGCAATTGAAAGGGTTTTTGACAGAAACGTTGCACCAGGATCAGTAGGCCTTGCCGCGGGCAGAGACTGGCCAGATGGTTTCGACCTTGCCGTTTCGAACACCCACATACCAATCATGCACGTTGGCCGTCGGATCGCAGTGGCCTGGAACCAAACGCAGTTTCTCACCGACTTTCAATACGCCGTCTGGATCAGCCACAACACCGTGTTCATCCGAACACTTGACATATTCGACATCCTTGCGTCCGAAGACCACGGGCAAACCGCTGTCAACCGACTGCGCCTTAAGGCCGGCGTCAACGATTGCCTTGTCTGCTTTGGCATGGCTCATGACTTGCGTAAAAATAAAGAACGCGTTTTCCCATTCACCTTGGTCGATACGGTTGCCCTCCTTGTCGAGGATTCGGCCATAGTCTGCATCCATGAAGGCGTAGGATCCGCATTGCAACTCGTTGTAGACTCCCGAGTTGCTCTCGAAGTAGTAGGATCCCGTTCCACCGCCGGAGACGAGTTCGGGCTCAAGACCCACCTCGCACAGGCCGGACACTGCTTCCTTGACCTGTGCGATGGCCACATCAAGCTTCGCCTTGCGATCCTCGTAGTTGTCTATGTGCTGCATGGCGCCTTGATAGGCTTGAATACCGGTGAATTTCAGCCCGTCAGCCGCATCAATGGCTTCTGCGATCACCACAACTGCTTCGGTCGTGCTCACCCCGCAACGACCTGCACCGCAGTCGATTTCAACAAAGCACTCGATTTGGGTGCCATGCTTTACCGCAGCGGCAGAGAGTTCGGCGACATTGTCGATATCGTCGACACAGACGATCGTGCGTGCGCCAAGTTTTGGCAGTTGCGCCAGACGGTCTATCTTGGCCGGGTCACGAACCTGGTTGGACACCAAAACGTCCTTGATGCCGCCACGAGCAAAGACTTCAGCCTCAGACACTTTCTGACAACAGACGCCGACCGCGCCGCCCAGCTTTTCCTGCAACTTGGCGATATCTACCGACTTGTGCATTTTTCCGTGTACCCGGTGGCGCATGCCGTGGGTTTCGGCGTAGTCGCCCATCTTCCTGATGTTGCGCTCTAGCGCATCAAGGTCGAGAACCAGGGCCGGCGTTTGAATATCCGCCTCGTCCATGCCAGGCAGGGCGGGTACGTCGAAACCGACTTGGAGCGAGGTGAGATTGACAGGCGCATTCATGGAACTGTCCTTTCGTTCATGTAAGCCAAGGCAGGCGGTCAAGATCGACGTTGCCGCCTGTGATTACGATGCCGATCCGCTTTCCGGCGAACCGTTTATTGTTTTTGAGGATGGTAGCGAGCGGTACGGCGCTGGAGGCTTCCATAACGATGCGCAAATGCTTCCACGTCAGTTTCATCGCGCTGATGATTTCCTCTTCGGAGGCCGTCAGGATATCGCTCACGTGGTTCGATACGAAGTGCCACGTCAGTTCCTTGAGTGGCACAAGTAAACCGTCGGCAATGGTCGTGGGGGCGTCATCGGCGATAATGTAACCAGCCTTGAAGCTGCGATAGGCATCGTCGGCCTGCTCCGGCTCGGCTGCAATCACCTGACATTCGGGCGCTAGGGTTGAAAGGGTTAGGCAGGTGCCCGAGATCAGGCCTCCACCGCCGATAGGGGCCAGGACCGCGTCCAGACCATCGACCTGTTCGATGAATTCCTTGGAACAGGTGCCTTGGCCCGCGACTACACGAGGATCGTTGTAAGGGTGAACAAAATCGGCGCCCGTTTCCTTCTCGACCTTTGCAAAGGTCGCCTCACGCGACGAGGTCGACGCTTCGCACTCGGTGATTTGCCCACCATAGCGGCGTACCGTGTCCTTCTTGGCCTGTGGAGCAGTGCGCGGCATGACCACGTTGCAGGAGATACCTCGCAGGCTGGCTGCATAACTGAGGCAAGAGGCATGGTTCCCCGACGAATGGGTTCCCACGCCTTTAGCCGCCTTAGCTTCACCTAGACCGAATACCGCGTTCGCAGCGCCTCGTACCTTGAAGGCGCCGGGTTCTTGGAAATTCTCGCACTTGAAGAACAGATGTGCGCCAGTCAGTTCGTTGAGGTACTCTGAGGTCCGGATAGGAGTGCGACGAACATGAGATTTGATGCGCTCGTGAGCAGTCAGCATGTCGTCATAGGTCGGGATGATCATGTCAGCGTCGACAGTCATCAGGCAGCGTCCTTGCGAGCGATGGTTGCGTTCGCGCGATAGAATTCCTGCGCAGCGGCGACACCGGAGCCCAGTGTGATGTCGAGACCCAGATCGGCCATGCACATCTCGGCTGTGGCGATCCCGGAAAGTGTCATCACATCGGTGAGGCTACCCAGGTGGCCGATGCGAAAAACCTTGCCTGCAACCTGGCCGAGGCCGCCGCCGAAAGCAACGCCGTAGTTTTTTGCTGCATGGGCGACAATAGCCGTTGCATCGAAGCCGTCGGGAGTTCGGATCGCGCTGACCGTGTCGGAATAGACATCCGGTGATACAGCGCAGAGTGTCAGTCCCCAGGCAGAGACGGCAGCCCGAACACCTTCCGCAATACGGTGATGACGCGCAAAGACGTTTTCCAGACCTTCGCCGAGCAGCATACGACAGGCTTGGCTGAGGCCGTTCAAAAGACCAACCGATGGCGTGTAGGGGTAGGCGCTGTCGGCGTACCCCTTGGCCATGTCTTGCACATCGAAAAAGGTGCGCGGCAGCCTTGCGAATCTTGTTGCGGCTATCGCCTTTTCGCTGAATCCGACAATTGCCAAGCCAACCGGTAACATGAATCCTTTCTGAGAGCCGGTGACGGCAATATCAACGTCCCACTCGTCAAAGCGGAAGTCCATCGATCCGATTGAGGAAACACCATCGACGAAGAGAAGGGCAGGGTGGTTCGCGCCATCAAGCGCCTTGCGTACGGCAGCGATGTCGGATTTTACACCGGTCGCCGTTTCGTTATGCGTTGCCAGGACGGCTTTGATATGATGTTCGGTATCTGCCTTGAGGATATCCGCGTAACGGTCCACGGGCAGGCCTTCGCCCCAAGGAGTTTCGACTACCTCGACGTTCAAGCCATGACGATTGCACATGTCGATCCAGCGGTGGGAGAACATCCCATTGCGCGCTGCCAGTATCTTGTCCCCAGCGCTTAGCGTGTTGGTCAGAGCCGCCTCCCAACCACCGGTGCCCGTGGATGGAAAGATGAATATCTCGGCCGAGGTAGATTTCAGCACTTGGCGCACACCGTCGCGCGCAGGGTGCAGGATGTCTCCAAATTGCGGCGATCTGTGATCAACGGTCGGTATGTCGCAAGCCTTGCGCAGGCTCTCGGGGATATTGGTCGGGCCCGGAATGAATACCGGATTCTGAAAGTTCATTTCCATCTCCTTGCGATTCTCCCGACCCTTCCAATGTCTGCTGCTTAGCCGTCGCTGGAAATATCATGATATTTGGGAAAAGGTGACGCGTGATCAAGGTTTAGAGTCTGGTTTGCAGTTGACGTTCCAAGACGTTCTCAAGAGTGCACAGAGCCGGGCTCGACCCTCAAAGGGTCGTCGGATCGCCAGCGCCAGATCTTATCATGTGCCGACGATGTAACGGGGCGTAACCGCTTGTACGGCCGGTATACACCCTCAATTTGGTACTCTTCCAGACATGCATTTCGGACAAGGTGCTTCGCAGTGAACGGGCGTCATCACAGTACCGCAACGATCTTTCCGAAAACGTCCCGGTTCCGCAGCCGCTCAATCGCCACCGGGAAATCCTCAAGCGCAATCTCTGTATCGATTGCCGGGGTTATTCCTTCGGCCATCTTGGTCAAACTGTCCCGGCAATTCCGCACGCTGGAGCCAAACGAGCCTATAATGCGTAGCTGTTGCTGGAAGATGGAATAGAGGTTGGTTTGGGCAGAAATCCCGCTGGTTGAGCCACACGTAACAAGTCGCCCGCCTTTCCTGAGGGATAGCAGGCTGCCAGCCCATGTATCCTGCCCGACATGCTCGAAGACAACATCAACGCCTTGCTTGTCCGTAATTCGGCGGACGCGGCCCTCGAATCGTTCGGAGCGATAGTTGATGACATGGTCTGCTCCGAGTGCGGCCGCCTTTTCCGCCTTGTCGTCGCTGCCGACCGTCGTGATAACCGTACATCCGATCGCTTTGGCCATCTTGATCGCCGTCGACCCGATTCCAGATCCGCCAGCATGGATCAGCACCGTTTCATTTGGCTGCAGCCTGGCGTTGTCAAACAGCATATGCTGAACCGTTGCAAACGTGACAGTAACACACGCTGCCTGGACAGCTGTAACACCGTCGGGGACTGGAATGGTCCGATTGATGGGAGCGAGAAGGAGGTCGCGGGCCATACCATCAACATGAAATCCCATGATTCCGCCTGTGTCCTCACACAAGTTTTCCTGACCGGCCTGACAGCGCCTGCAAATTTGACACGCGAGTCCGGGATACACGATTGCCCGATCTCCCGGTTTCAGGTGACTCACGTTGGGCCCAGCGGCTTCGATGACACCGGAAGCTTCGACACCGACGATGAGCGGCATCTCCCGTTTTGCAAATGCCATCCCACGAACGCCGAACAAGTCGATATGATTGAGAGAAACGGCTTGTATCCTGATCAGCACTTCATCAATTGCTGGATCTGGAGGGTCTTCAAGTTCATGGAATTCCAGCCTTTCGTCAGCAACAAGACGCAGCGCGCGCATGATGATCCCTCGATTTTTTCTGCGATTGCAGATGTGTTGGCTGCGCCGGTCTTGGACAATGGCATGGATGTCACTGACGCTTCCACATCGCATTGTTGCGCGGTTAAGTTACGGAATCAGAAGGAGTTATGTTGGCAATCAAGTGTTTCAGTCCAGCAAAGAAATCGTCAACTCAAGACATTCGAAATCGGAATGAACCAGTTGATAGGAGTGGGCTGCCGAAGCTCGCAGCGCGTTTGACGGGTCATGGCAAAAAACACTTAATCTTGCAGTTAAGCTGGTATTTTCTTCCGATATGGTCTAGTATCTTATGTCTTGGTTTCGCGACATTCTGCGTAAAGAGGAAAGACTGATCATGAACCGTCTGTTCACAGGAAGAATCGCTGCGATTGCTTGCGTGGTGGTCATCTTGACCTTGGGAATGGCCCAGGCAGGTCCGCGACACTATCACCACCACCATAACGACGCGTTTGTCGGACTGGCAATCGGTACAGTGCTTGGCGTGATCATCGGATCGATGACGGTGCCGCGCCATCACTACCATTACCACCATCATGGGTATCGCCATCGCGGCCAACGTCATTGGCGTTACAGACACGGTCATTACTGTGCGCGAGCCGGCTGTTTCGCACGCCGTAAGGCCAGAAGACTGAGGCTTCACTAGATAGCAATTGGTCGTGGGTATTTTGAAAATTCAGCCAAAGAAAACGTTTACTAGTGATATGTTCGTTTTTAGTGATTCCCATTATCTTCGCCGTATGATTTGACCGTTCCCGGCGATGACCGGATGGGTTTCGACCGGGAGCGGCAGGGGAATGGCGAAGAGCCGGAGACCGTCGATTGTTCTGCGCGCGCACGACCGGGAGCGTCTTGAGAAGATCAGGACCGATCCGCATTCGGTTCTCAAGCATGTCCAGAGGGCGGCCATCGTCCGGCATCCTGGCGACGCTCTGACGCTGCCGCAGACGATGCGGCCACCGACCTGTCGAAGCCGACCGTGTGGCGGTGGTGGGATCGCTTCCTCAAGGAGGGTGTCGACGGCCTGCTTGACGATGTGCGGCGGGGCGGGGGCCGCAAGCCGTTGTCGGAGGACAAGGTCAGGGAACTGATCGATCTTGCGATGTCGCCGCCGCCGAAGCACGCCCGTTACTGGACGCTGCGGGCGCTGGCCAAGGAGCTGGGGATCGCCGTCTCGACGGTGTTTGGCGTGCTCAAGTGCAACGGCACAACCTGCCTGATGGCGGCCCTCGACATCGCCACCGGGAAGGTCACCGGCCAGAGGGTCGAGCGTCACCGCTCCGAGGAGTTCCTCGCCTTCCTCGACCATGTCGCCGCGGAGATCGAGCCCGGAACACCGGTCCATGTCATTCTCGACAACGTTTCCTCCCACAAGTCGACCGAGGTCAACCGGTGGCTCAAGGACCGTCCCGACCGGACCTTCCATTTCACCCCGACATCGGCCTCGTGGATGAACGCCGTCGAGGGCTTCTTCTCCAAGCTCTCGAGGCAGAAGCGCAAGCATGCGATCTTCAATGCGCGCGACGAGTGTATCGCCGCCATCGAAGACGACATCGACCATCACAAGGCCAACGATGCCCACCCGTTCCGCTGGAGCAAGAACCCAGGAGACCTCATGGCGTCGTGGAAGAGAGGACACCACAAGCTTCACGAAATGGCAGCAAATGAATGAAGCAAAACACTAGTCACTTGAATCTAAAGTTGGTCTCCTGAGTTTTGATTGCCGCGGCGGCAGAAGGGTTTGAGGGCGGCGAGGATGTTGTCGTCGGCCCTGGTCGATTTGAATGGCTTGGGGTTTTCGTTGTGATTGTAGATGAAGGCGCTGATGTCGGGTTGCGGGTCAGTTCGGCGAACCGGCATTCCCCTTGGTTGCGCCACGGATATCGGCGTGAAGGGGATGTGCCGGTGCGGCCGCCGCGCCTTGACCGCCCGGGTCTTGTGGATGTCCGGTCCGTCAGGGACGTCACCTTGAGGACGTCGAGGAACGCCCTTGCCCGATGGCGGGTCGCGCGCCTGGATCTGGCTCTTCGCGTCGACGCAGAGCACCGGCGCGCGGTGTGCGACAGCCCGGTCTCCTGAGCCATCGCGCGCCACCCGGTGGCGGCGAACCTGACCCTCCAGGAACGCCCGTGCCGCGGCGCTCAAGACCAGCAACGCCAAAGGCCGCCCCATGCCGCGAGGCATCGCAATGACCGACGGGCCCATAAACAGACCGCCATCATGCGATGATCACCACTTCACTTCCAGATGACCAGGCCGTGGACTCATGAGCGCGTATCCAGAGTCTGACGGGTGCGATTTTTTCAAGAAATGGCGTTTTGCATTCCTTCAAAAGGTAAAAAGATCGTCCAAACTCGTGGATGCAGATCACGGCGCGCTTCAGAACTCAATGAGTTTACAAGAAGCTGAGTATGGAAAACCCGGACCCAGGATTAGGTAACTGTTGATCTGTGCGCAGCTTTTGCCGTGTTTCGGAGCGATCAACGTCGGGAAGCTTCCTTGCCAGCACCTGTTCTCTTCGCCCCGCTAAGGTAAAGACGCGACAATGCGATGAGAAGAAATTGGACAAGAAGAAACTGGAATAATTGACAGAACGAGGCATTTGGAGTACTAGCATCAAGTAACAAACTGATGCTTGACTAAAAACAAAACGGTACTTTGATCCGAATGCCAATCTCTGTAGGAAAATCAATGAAACGCACACTTTTCTCGGGTCTGACTTTGGCTGTTCTGGCGGTCAATCCGGCCCAGCAGGCTTTCGCTGAATGGAAACCGGCAGGCCCTATCACCCTGAACATAGCCTTTCGGGCAGGCGGCGGCACCGATACGCAGGCGCGCCTGGTCGGCGAAGCTCTGTCGGAGAAGAAGGGCTGGAAATTCATCTACAAGAATATCACCGGCAAGGGCGGCGCCAACCTCGCCCGCGCCATGAAAGGGGCCAGAGCGGATGGCCTGACCATCGGCATGGCGGTTACGGAGACGTTTACCTATGTGCCTCTCATCAGCAAGAAGGCCGGCTACACTTGGGACGACTTCGATTACATCATTACCACGGCGCCTACACAGATGGGTTTGGTTGTCCTGGCCGATAGTGGCTGGAAAACCATGGAAGATGTTGCCAAGGCGGCGAAGGATGGCAAGAAGCTGAAATTTGCGGCGATGTCCCCGCGGCTGGCCGACGGCGCTTACGTGATTGGAAAGAAATATGGCATCAAGTTCAACACGGTATCGGCTCGCGGCGGCCGCGGCGTGTTGAACGCGCTGATGGCGAAGGATGTCGACCTTGGCTTTATCGCGGGTATCCACGTGAAGGGCATCAAGGCTGGCCAACTGGTCAATGTTCTGTCTGCCGAAGGTTCACGCTTGCGCATGTCACCGGACGTGCCGACGATGAAAGAAGTCGGCATCCCGTACGATTTCGGCGTCAAGTTCCTGGTTTTCGCACCCAAGGGCATCCCGGCTGATGCCAAGAAAGCATATGCCGAAGCCTTCGCTTCCGTGCTGAATGACAAGAATTCGAAAGCGCGGAAGTTTGTCGAGCGAGCCTTTGGTGTGCCGCCACTTCAGGTCGGCGCCGAACTGGACAAGTTGATCAGTGACAGCATCGCCGATAACAAGAAAATGTTGGTGTCGATCAACTAGGATGCCGGCCGACTGCTGAAGCCATCCGGGGACTGAAAGTTCGCTTGGCTTCCCGTTTCTCGTTCGGTTCCTGACCGGGAAGCTTCTTATGCCAAGCCGCAAGTGGAACATCGGGATCGGCTTGTTTTTTCTCGCGGCCAGCGTTAGTACGCTGATCTTCTGGATTCCGGTCGATGTCGAAACGGGAGTCGTAGAGCAGGAACGTCGATCGATCGTGATCGGCGACGCCATGGCGCCCACAATGGTTTCTTTTGGCATTATGGCCGTCAGCGTCGCGCTGTTGGCTGTCACATTCCTTGGCCGTGCAGTATCAGGACGCGATGAGGCGGAATTCGCCTCCGGAATGTCACTGGAAAATCTGCGCAATCTACTGTGGCTTCTGCTGATTGTCGGCTTTTCGCTCGCTTTGATGGTCTGGACAGGGCCGACGCTTGTGGCCATCCTCCAAGTGGTCGGTTCCGAAGTTTCCGAATACCGGCTGCTTCAGGACACGGCGCCGTACAAGTATCTGGGCTTCTCGCTCGGTGGCTTCTCGCTGGTATTAGGCCTGATTAGCTGGATAGAGGGCCAGGTCAAAAATCGGGCGATCGTGACTGCTATTGGCGCTGTCGTCGTGCTGATCGTCCTGTACGATGTACCATTCGATTCCTTGCTGCTACCTCCGAATGGGGGTGAGTGATGGGTGTTTTCGAATATGTTTGGGCAGGAGTCTTGGTCGTCTTCTCTTCGGCGCCGGTCGCCGTCATCATGGGCGTGCCTATTCCCATCACGATCGTCATGGTCTTGGCCGGTTTTCTTACTGGCATCATCGTAGGCGCTACTCCGGGACTGAGCGGTCCCTTCGCGATGGCGGTTTCCCTGCCGATCCTGATCTCTGTCTTCGGAGTCGATTCCAATGCTCTGCTGCCTGTCATGGGGTTTCTGATCGGCATCATGAAGGGGTCGACTGTTGGCGGGTCGGTACCGGCGATTCTATTCAATACGCCGGGAACGCCGGATGCCCTGCTGACGACGTTCGACGGCTACCCGATGACCAGGAAAGGTCACAGCGGCAAAGCGCTCCGGGTAGCCCATTTCTCATCTGCATCTGGTGACACATTCAGCGATCTGGTGCTGTTCACGACGGCGCCGTTCCTCGCACTTCTCGTCGAATCTCATTTAGGCTTTACCGAAAAGGCAGCCCTGATCATTCTATCTCTGTCATTCATTGCGGCAGTCGTCGGAAGTTCGGTGTTCAAAGGATTGTTGGCCGCGTTGCTTGGCCTGTTCCTTGCCAGTATTGCGCATGGCGAAGATCCCTATCCGCGAATGACTTTGGGCATCAAAGGGTTGGGTGAAGGCATCCCTCTCATCTCCGCTATTCTTGGTGTCTTGATTCTGGGTGAAGTGTTCAAGGCAATGGAAGACATGCGCAGGGAGCGCCGCGAAACCAGCAAGATCAAACCCGTCAGTTCAAGCGGCGACAACAGGCTTCACTGGGCCGACATTCGCCGAATCATTCCCTACATCGGTCTATCTGCCGGGATCGGCACCTTCATTGGCGCGCTACCGGGAATTGGCTCTACACTGGCTGCAACGATGGGCTACTCCGTCAGCCGTGAGATATCCAAAACACCGGAGAAGTTCGGCACTGGCATCCCCGAAGGCGTCGCCGCGACTGAAGCCGCCAATTCTGCCGTGTCAGGCGCCAACCTGATTCCTGTACTCAGCCTTGGCATTCCTGGCAACGTCGCCGCAGTATTCCTCATTCTTGCTACCGAGAGTATCTCCGGTTTCAATCCTGGACCGCCAGTGTTCAACTTCAATGAATTGGAAGTAAACCCCGAACTGGTGATGTGTTTCGGGATCTTCACCACCATGGTACTGGCAAATCTGTTCAACTGGACGATCGGTGGGCTGTTCATGCGCGCGACCAGCGTCATGGTCCGCATTCCGAAATCCTATCTCCTCCCTTGTGTCCTTCTGGTGACGCTGACATCAATCTATGTGCAAGACACCAACATGAACAGCGTTTATGCGGCGGTGGCTTTCGGCTTCGTCGGTTATGCCATGCGCAAACTGAACATATCGGTTTTGCCCTTTGTAATAGCCTTTATTCTGGCCAATAACCTGGAGACAGCGCTACGGCAGGCTTTTTCCGCGTCGGGCGGTGATCCGTATTTCTTCTTCAAGAGTCCGCTCGCGCTGATTTTCTTCGGTTTGATTGGGGCGATCATCTACTACTTCGGCTTCCGCAAGCGGTCCCACGAGAAATCTCCGAGCTGGCGGGCCAATGGCTCGCAAGAGGAATAGGCTGCTGTAGGATATTGGCCGTGTCTTGTCGTTGACTGGCCCCAAAGGGACGAAACCCGAACAGAAGCATTTCAGATGATGAAGCGGAAACCCAACATCCTGTTTATAACTGCAGACCAGCAGCGCGCAGATTGTTTCGGATTTCAGGGACGAGCCGTCAAGACTCCCCATCTGGACCAGATGGCTCGCGACGGCACGGTCTTTTCCGCTTGCATCACACCCAACGTTGTCTGCCAGCCCAGCCGGGCCCCTATTCTGACCGGAATTCTGCCGATGACCCACGGCGTGCATGACAACGGCATCGACCTCGACCCGAAGATTGGCGAAAACGGGTTTGCTGGTCTATTGTCTAACGCTGGCTATCATGCCGGGCTTGTCGGCAAAGCGCATTTTTCCACCTTCCATACCTTCGAGCCAACCGGAACGCCGGAATGCGTTAGAAGCTCTTCCGAGTATGGCGATGACTGGTATGGCCCATATATGGGCTTTGATCACGTTGAACTGACGGTGATCGGCCATGCATGGTGGCTGCCCGAGAAACCGCCAGCGGGGCTGCATTACGAACGGTGGTATTACGCCGACGGACATGGCGACCTAAAAAACCGTCTGCTGCATGCCGGCTATCCCGGCGACATCGCAGTCCAGACTTGGGAATCGCAACTCCCGCCTGTCTGGCACAACTCAACCTGGATCGCGGATCGGTCTATCGAATATGTACGCAGCCACAAGGATGAACCGTGGTGTCTCTGGGTCTCATTCCCGGACCCACACCATCCGTTCGACGCGCCATCTCCTTGGTCACGCATGCACTCCCCGGAGGAAGTGGATCTGCCCGAGCATCGTACGCGCGACCTGGATCGTCGGCCTTGGTGGCATCGTGCGGCCGTAGAAGCGCCGATCAAGGGAAAATTCAGTGATGTCCGGTCCAACTACAGCCGCATTCCGCCTCAGCCCGACGACTGCCTTCGCAAGATTATCGCCAACACTTACGGCATGATTTCGCTTATCGACCACAATGTCGGGCGTATTTTCGGTAGCCTGGAGTCGTTGGGCCTCAGCGAGAACACTATCGTGATCTATTCCGGTGATCATGGTGACTGGCTGGGTGATCACGGGCTGATCCTTAAAGGTCCGATGTTCTATGAAGGGCTTCTGCGTGTACCGATGATCGTTCGTGGTCCGGGTGTGCCCGCCGGGCACATGGTAGGTGATCCGGTTTCATCACTCGATATTCCAGCGAGCATTATGGATTGGGCTGGTGTCGAACAGCCCGTCGAATGGCATTCCAGATCGTTGCGACCCTTGCTCGACAATGGGATGGAAAGTCGGGACTTTGCATATAGTGAATGGGAATTGTTGGCGCAGCGGGTCGGAATTCAACTCTCGCTGCAATGCGTGCGAACCAAGTCCCATAAGCTGACTTACGAGGCCATGTCACAGGACGGCGAATTGTACGATCTCGTGGCCGATCCGTTTGAGATGGACAATCTCTGGAACGATCCTGTGGCTGCTGCTGTCCAACGCGAACTGTTAGACATGATAGCTGCGCGTCCGGATGACAGGATATCGGAACTCGCGACGCCCGTGGGGGCGGCTTAGGCTGGGATTGACGTCAGTTGTCATTGAACCTGTTGCCGACACAGGTGTATATCTCCGGGCACGGAGGTCTGGCGAAATTTAGTGTCGGCGTTTAGGCGCCACCCAAATGGAATTCTGGGCAGCTGTCGAGGATTCGGTCGGGATGGCTGGGGCGGCCCATTCCTTTATGTCCAGAGTGACGACGTGCGGCGCGCCGCACACCCCCGCTCATCAGAAACGGCTTCTACCATGCGAGGAACAGGATCATCACGGAATGCTGCCCGCGCAAATGCCAGGAGCATTGTTCCGACGCCCCGATCTCCGCTGCAAGGCTGCACCCTCACATCATACAACAGATGTAGGCATGCCATGCAACCACAACACCCTGTTCGACGAAATCTGCACGATGTCCTGGCCTGTCCAAGAGCAGCCTGCCCGGTCAAGTCACGCACCGCTGCGACTTGGGCGCGCAATTGACGGCGCGGCTCTCTCTTGGCATGTTGCTGACAAAGTTCGATCCCGAATTTTCCTGAATTTTCGCGCTGACCAACCGCCTGGCCGCCGCTGATGTCAGACGTTTCCGATTCCATGCCCCACGACCGGATGGCCAATGCCATTCGAGCCTTGTCCATGGATGCTGTGCAAGCCGCCAATAGTGGTCATCCCGGTATGCCCATGGGATTGGCGGACGTGGCAACCGTTCTATTTACGCGTTTCCTGAAATACGATCCGTTGCGTCCCAACTGGCCCGATCGCGATCGGTTCGTGCTTTCCGCCGGCCACGGCTCCATGCTGCTGTACTCGCTCCTTCATCTGACCGGGTATCCAGACATGACGATGGATGAGATCAAGAATTTCCGGAAACTCCACAGCCGGACTCCCGGTCACCCGGAACATGGCACGGCGACAGGTGTCGAAACCACCACAGGGCCTCTGGGCCAAGGTCTGGCGACAGCCGTTGGCATGGCGATCGCCGAGCGGATGATGAATGCCCGTTGCGGCGACGATCTGGTTGATCACCGAACCTGGGTTGCTGTTGGGGATGGCTGCCTGATGGAGGGCGTCTCACAGGAGGCCATAACGCTTGCAGGTCATTTGAAACTCAGCAAGCTGATCGTCCTGTTTGACGACAATGAAACCTCCATCGACGGACCGATATCCCTAACGACATCCGATAATCAGACAAAGCGTTTTGAGGCTTGCGGATGGCATGTCCAAAAAATCGACGGCCACGATCCAGTTGCTATTGCTGCCGCGATGCAGGCGGCGTGCGACAATGACCTCCCATCAATGATCGCGTGCAGGACCATCATCGGATTCGGGGCTCCTACCAAGGCGGGTACAGCTGCAACTCACGGCGCGCCCTTGGGCGACGAGGAAGTCGCTGGTACGCGCGCGGCGTTGGGCTGGGAGTATCCGCCATTCGTACTCCCGGATAATGTTGTCAATGCCTGGCGCGAAGCGGGCGCGCGCGGCGCGATCGCTGTCGATGACTGGGAGACTAGGCTTGCCGCTGCCGCCCCTGCCGTTCGTGCGCAGTTCAACCGGGTTGTGAATGGTGATCTGCCGGTCGGTCTCGGCACTGCCATATTGGCGCTCAAGAAGGGATTCGTTGACGATTTGCAGAAGCTGGCGACGCGGCAAGCCTCCGGCAAGGTGCTTGATCGACTGACCCAGGTCGTCCCGGAGATGGTGGGGGGCTCTGCCGACTTGACGGGGTCAAACAATACCCGCGCCGCCGGTCATACCGATGTCGTATCCGATGATTTTTCTGGTGCCTACCTCCGCTACGGGGTGCGCGAACAGGGCATGGCGGCGGCCATGAACGGGATCGCCCTACATGGCGGTCTGATTCCTTATTCGGGGACCTTCTTGGTCTTTGCCGATTATGCCCGTCCAGCCATACGACTTTCAGCATTGATGAAGCAGAGGGTTGTCTATGTAATGACCCATGATTCAATCGGTCTGGGCGAAGACGGTCCGACCCATCAGCCTGTCGAACACTTGGCCAGCTTGCGGGCCATGCCTAACCTGAATGTCTTTCGCCCCTGCGATGCGGTAGAGGTCGCAGAATGCTGGGAACTGGCCCTACGCGCCGAGGATACGCCCTCGGTCATGGTCCTGACGCGACAGGGTCTACCGGCGCTACGGGACACGCATTGGGAAGAAAACGCTTGCGCCCGAGGCGCTTATATCCTGTCCGATGTCGATGGGCAGCGCGACGTGACGCTGCTGGCTTCGGGCTCTGAAATGTCCATCGCCATAGAAGCCCAGACATTGCTGCAGGAAGAGGGTATTCTGGCTGCCGTCGTCTCGATCCCTTGCTGGGAAATGTTC
>JAPOST010000139.1 GCA_026709535.1 Rhodospirillaceae bacterium | reverse complement strand
GCATCGAAAAACCAAAACCAAAATATTACAACCCATTAATCAGACAGAACACTAGCATCCGGTTGATTTTCGGATCCCACATACCTGAATGCGCATCGCGAAGCCTGGTGATCAATTTCATGCTTTACAGATCCCTTCATGATGCGCGATCCGTGATCAATCAGGGCGATAATGCGTGCCGACGTCCGGCCTAAGTGCGTCGCGAAGCAAAAACAGTTCCGAAGGGGCCGCTCGAAGTGAGCGTCAATCCGCACCCGATCCCAGTCAAACTCTATTTTGTAGAGGCGATCGTTGAGGCTCTGCCTAGGGAAGGAATTGACAGCGCGCCCAAGCCCCGAGTCGTATGTTCTTTCAGAACGCTACACATCCGGTAAATCGAATGAAACCTTGTAATCTCGTGATCATTATGTCGGACGAACATGATCCCCGCTTTATGAGCCACATGGGGCACCCACGGGTTCAGACCCCCAACTTAGACCGGCTGGCAGCGCGGGGAACAAGCTTCACATCCTCCTACACCAACTGCCCTATCTGCGTACCCGCGCGAGCCAGCTTCGCCACAGGACGTTACGTGCATGACAACGGTTATTGGGATAATGCCATTGCCTGGGATGGGAAGGTTAAGGGTTGGCCGAACCGCCTCCAGGAGGAAGGGCTGCACAACGCCACAATCGGCAAGCTGCACTATCGTTTACCAGAAGATCCATACGGAATTGACCAACAGATCGAACCCATGCACATATACGGTGGCACCGGTATGGTATGGGGTTCGCAGCGCGATCCCTTGCCGGATATTCGCGGGTCTTTCCGAATGCTGAAGGAAATCGGGCCTGGCGAAAGTGGATACAACCGTTATGACTGGCGTATTGCGGACGCATCATCGGCGTGGCTGCAGAAGGCGGCAAGGCTTGATCATCCCCACCCGTGGGTACTCTATATCGGGTTCGTCGCGCCGCATTTTCCGCTTGTCGCGCCACAGAAATACTTCGATCCTTATCCACTCGAAGACATGCCTTTTCCGAAATTGCATCCACGGGACGGCTACAAACGGCATCCGTGGGTCGAAGACCACGCCCGTTTCACCCAAACCGATGATCAATTCACCAACGAACAGCAACGAATGTTGGCGATTGCTGCATATCACGCCTTGTGTACTTTCCTGGACGAACAGATAGGCAAGGTACTGGACAAGATGGACCAGACTGGTCTCGCTGATACGACACGGATCATCTACACCAGCGACCACGGCGACAATGTTGGCGCACGCGGCATGTGGGGTAAATCGGTTCTTTACGAGGAAGCCAGCCGAATTCCGATGATCATTTCCGGACCCGACGTGCCGCAAGGCCTGACTGTAGCTACGCCAACCACTCTGGTGGATATTTATCCCACCGTCATTGATGGGGTGGGACTGGATCTGACAGAAGAGGAGGAGGTGACCTTGCCAGGACGCTCGCTCTTTGACCTCGCAAAGCAATCCGAAGACCCGGACAGACCGGCCCTGTCGGAATACCATGCTATCGGCTCCAACAGCGCCGCCTTCATGCTGCGCAAGGGCCGGTACAAGTACCACTATTATGTTGGCCACGTGCCAGAACTTTTCGACCTCGAAACCGATCCGGAAGAAACGACGGATCTCGCCCATGACAGCAGCAACATCGAAACGCTTGCCAACTTCGAGCATCTTCTACGGTCGATCGTCGATCCAGAAGATGTGGATCAGCGGGCCAAAGCCGATCAGCGAGCACTGATTGAAAGTTATGGTGGATGGGAGAAGGCAAGGAAATTCGGTGCGCCAGGCGCAACACCCGCGCCAGGGGCGGGATTCGAATAGCCTTGTATTTTGCGCGCTGGCATCAATTCAGGTGGACTTGTCGTTTTACGTCAATATCGAAACTTCAAGGGACAAGGTTCGTCTTCATGGCGCAACCGAATTCAACCCAACATCGGGTGTAACTTTCCCAGCATTTGGATCGTGCCAAGATTCTTGGCTTCCAGGCGGCACCGTCCCATCAAATCTTCAATTCCCTTGTCGACATTCAGGGTCGTGCAGAGGATGATGTCGGTCAATCTGGATATTGCGATGCGATGTTGTCTGGCGCCACAGTCAGGCCACTCAGACAGCCGCCTGCGCTCGAAATAGATAAGAAGTCCGTCGCTCAAGGGCCTATCCGGTACAGAAGATCGCGTGCAAAGTCAGCGAGCGTATCGTCCCGCGCGCCCATAATGACGATGCGATCGCCCGGTTTTGCCAATGATATCAAACGCACACCACAATCGGCGCGAGCGTTGTATGCCTCAGCATGAATGCCGTTGGCGACCAGTGCGGTCGTAATATCGCGACTTGAAATATCCTTCACCGTCGTTCCGCCATAGTAGACAGGCTCAGGCATCAGAAGTACATCTTCAGAGCGAAGCTGTGTACTGAAGGTCTCGACAAAGCCTCGCCGCATATTGCGCAATGGGCCATAGCCATGAGGTTGAAACATCACCAGCAGTCGGCCCGGAAAGGCATGGAGGGTCTTCAGTGTGGCTGCGATCTTGTCCGGGTTGTGGCCAAAATCATCGATTACCGTCACGCCGTAGGCTGTTCCAACCATCTCCAGACGCCGATGCAGCCCGGTAAACCCTCCCAAAAAATGCGTAGCGTCTTCGATGGATATGTTGCAGGTGATGGCTGCGCCGATGGCCGCAAGAGCGTTCGCGACATTGTGGACGCCGGGCACCTGAAGCTCAACCGGAATGACAGTTGCTCCGGTTTTGGCTTGAAGGGTAAAGGCAATCCCGTCAGCGGCTGGGGCTAGGTTGCTCGCGTATAGGTCTGCGGCATCATCGACCAAGCTGAACCAAGTATGCCCCTCGGGAGCAGCGCCTTGTCTGATCTGCAAGGTCTCCAGGTTGTCGGCGTTGAGAACGGCTTGGTCCGCCCGCCCTAAGAAATCTTGGAACAGGGTTCGCAACTCGTCCATACTCTTGTGGTCTTCAGAGATATTGGTCAGGATCGCTACAGTTGGGTTGTAATATTCAATGGAGCCATCACTCTCATCGACCTCGCTGACAAAGTCTCCGCCGCACCCGACCAGTGCGCTGGCAAACGGTTCATCAGCGCCGGTGAAATTGTTCATGACTGCACCATTCATAACGGTCGGCTCCTGTCCGGCGGCGTGGAGTATCCATGCAATCATGCCGGTGACCGTCGACTTGCCGCTAGTGCCGGCGACGCCTATCGGCCGCGCAGATCCATTGAACAAGGATGCCAACATCTCTGCGCGGCTCGTACACCGACATCCCACCTTGCGAGCTGCCACGATATCCGGCACCGTTTCTTCGACCGCCGTCGACGCCACGAGAATCTGGCTGGCAGAAGATATACCGCTACCATCTTGGGCATGCAGGACGATGCCCCGATTGCGAAGATAGTCGAACTTTGGCGCATTTCGGCCTTGATCCAGTGCCCTGTCAGAGCCTTCCACCCGATGGCCCTGGGCTTGCAGGATCATAGCCAGAGGCAGCATCCCGCTGCCACCGATGCCACAAAGAAAGTAGGATTGAAGATCAGACATGCAGGTAAGCACTCAGCGGCAATGCAATACTCGAACCGGGGGCCACGGCAGATGAGAATTGCCGTCGTATCCCCAAGCAATCGGATAGACCAAAAGCTTGCCGACCGGGTCAAGACCGTCGCCGCCGCACAGTTCGCCGGTCGATCCGCGGCGCAGCAACCGGATCTCGAATTCCTTCCGCAGTGTTTCCTGTCTTCCTGTCATTTTGCGGGCCCGGACGCAGCGAGAGCCGCCGCATTCTTGGAGGTCGCGAATGATCCGACCTTTGACGCCGTTTGGTTTGCCCGAGGGGGCTATGGTGCGAGCCGCCTGCTCAGTTTGATCGACGGCAATCTTACTCAAGCCGCCCATGAGAAAAAGTATCTGGGCTATAGCGATGCTGGCAACATTCTAGCGCTGCTGCTGAACGCCAATGTCCGGAATCTGGCCCATGGCCCCATGCCGACTGATATCAACCGGGAAGGCGGCGAAGTCGCCATTCGTCGCGCACTGGCTTGGCTGGTAGACGAAGATCCGGAGTTACTGGAGCCATCCACCACCGACGGCCTTCCAGTGGCGGCCTTCAATCTTACGGTCCTGAGCCATCTGGTAGGGACGCCTTGGGAGCCTGATCTGACCGGTCGCATCCTGATGGTCGAGGACATCGACGAACACATGTACCGTATGGACCGAGCGCTATGGCAGGTCCTGTCTGCCCGCGGCATGGCCGGGATCATTGGCCTCCGCCTCGGTCGCTGTGCAGAAATCCCGGACAACGATCCGGAATACGGTCTTTCGGAAGAAGAAATGGCACAGCATCGCTGCGCTGCCGCTGGCGTGCCTTATCTGGGCCGAGCGGACATCGGCCATGATGCAATGAACAAGATTGTTTCATTTAACATTTGACGCCAGATATGGCGGGTGAATGAAGAAATTTGCGATTGGCCATCACATCTTTCCAAGATCATGACGCAAAATTCTTTTGTACGCCAAGTCTTACCGGTTTGTGAACTGAGAGTTGGCGTCGGAAAATTGAACGGGTCGCCAAATGGCCGCGTCCGGATTCTGGCTCCCATATAGCCTACAATTCAGGTTTGACGGCAGCGAGGGCCGGTCGCAAGATCGAACAACGCATAGTCCACTGGCAGGCTAAACGATCCGGTTATTCGTCCTCCCCCAATATCGGTCCTTCAACAGGCGCTTGTAAAGCTTACCGGTTGCGTGCCGCGGCAAGGCTTCTTCGAAATCAATACTGCGGGGCGTCTTGATCGAAGACAGGCTTTGCCGGGCGTAGGTAATCAGCTCCTCGGCAATATCGTCGGTCGCATCTGCCATTGAAGCTGGCTGTACCACCGCCTTGACTTCTTCACCGAATTCTTCGTTCGGCACGCCAAAAACAGCCACATCCGCAACCTTGGGATGGGTAATGAGGACATTTTCAATCTCCTGCGGATAGATGTTCACGCCGCCGGAAATGATCATGAAGGATTGACGGTCCGTCAGGTAAACGTAACCATCTTCATCAATGTAACCGACATCCCCCAACGTGGACCACCCGCGGTTGTCATAGACTTGCGTCGTTCGTTCAGGGTCATTGTAGTACTCGAAGTCAGGACCGTCCGAAAAATAGATAGCGCCGATCTGATTAGAGCCCAACTCGACACCAGCGTTGTCCACGACATGAGGGATGCCAACGATCGCACGACCAACCGAACCCTTGTGGGTCAACCACTCGTGGCTATCCAGCAAGGTCAGACCATTACTTTCGGTCCCACCGTAGTATTCCAGCAGGATCGGACCCCACCACTCGATCATTGCTTCCTTGACCGGCACGGGACAGGGGGCTGCAGCGTGGATCGCTGTTTCGTGGCTGGACAGGTCGTGGCGCACGCGCTCCTCCTCCGGCAGCTTAAGCATCCGAACGAACATCGTTGGCACCCACTGGCTGTGAGTCACCCGGTATTGCTCAATCAACAACAAGCTTTGCGCGGCATCGAACCGTTCCATGATCACGCTGGTGCCGCCGCGGTGAACAGTTGCCATGTTATAGCGGAGCGGGGCTGCGTGATAGAGCGGCGCCGGCGACAGGTAAATCATCTCTTCCTTCATGCCGACATGATCAGCCAGTAGCGACATCGCACCGTCAAATTCGCCGAATTTCATGCCTTGGAAGGCCGGTCTCTTGATCGCCTTTGGCCGGCCGGTCGTGCCGGAGGAGTAGAGCATATCCGTGCCCTCGACCTCATCGGCAATGCGGCCACTGGGCTGAGCGGCGACAGCATCCTCGTAACTCCGAAATCCGTCGGTCACGCCATCAAGCATCAGGCAGAATTCGAGGTTCGGACATAGAGCCGACACACCCATGGCGGCCGCGCTCAAGGCGTCCGTCGCGACGAACAGACGCGATCCGCTGTCGTTGACAATGTAGGCGATTTCCTCGGTGGTCAGGTAGAAACTGATGGCGGTGTAGAAGGTACCGGCCCGTTTGGCTCCCCATAACAACTCGAAATAACGCGCATGGTTCTCGGCGAAGATGGCAATGTGGTCACCAGAACGGATGCCCAGGACGCGCAGCAAATGGGCAAAACGATTCGAGCCTTCTTCAAGTTCCGCGTAAGTGATGACTGCGCCGCTGCCCGCCATGATACAGGCAGGCTTATCCGGCATCCGTTCGGCATGGTCTGGCAGCGTTGGCATTCGAAAGGCTCGTTTCGTCAGGACGCGCAGGATCACCGCGCCATCTTCATAATCGAACGAGTGGCAATTTGAAATGCTCAGCTATTATGGCGATTACTACTGGATGTCGGGCGACTACTCTGATCGCTATTCCGATTATGACAAGGGCTATGATGATGGTGCCTTTGAGGCTACCGGCGTATCTATCCTAGGTAGTGAAGGAAGGACATACCAAGGACAGTAACAGCGAAACCGGGCGCAAGCCCGGTCCAGGGATCGCATCCCTACTGACGAGCATGAAGGCGTTTAGCAACCGCCACAACGGAGAACAGACATATGACCATGCATCCCGAACTGGACAGGGCGCTTTGACATGCAGCGTATAGCGCAAGCCGCCTACGATGCGGGCTTCAAGGACAGAGCCTATGGTAATGACTAGTACACCACCGGTGACCATGACAACGCAAGCGAGCGGGTATACTACAGGGAGGGGTATACCGATGCGATCAAGGAACTGGCATGACATGAAGCAGGCAACGAGGCGGACAGCAAGCCCGTAAAGCCGTCACTAGTGGCCAGGGCCGTCCAGAGCGTATCTCTTTGGCTGGCCGCTACCCTACTAGCCCTGATAGGTATGCTGTTAGCCATCTACGGGGCAGCTACCGATATACCACGTATGGCTTGGGATTCTGCCTATGCTGCGCTCGCCACTTGGGCGATAAGTCCGATGTGCTTCCGGGTTGCAGCTGACAAGCACTAGCCGGGTTCAATTGGGTATAGCGAAATCCCGCTCCTGATGGTTCGAAGCAGTTCAAATCTGATGCTTTGAACATTATATAGGGAAGCGAGGATGACCGTGTCAGCTATCGATTGTCGATATATCGTTAACTACTGCGAATTGAGGTCATGATCACGGAATTTATTGCGGAGATCGCGGTGGCAAACGACAGCAGCGTTACGATTTAGGAATATACCCCGTTTAAGGTCTACGTATTGCTGCAGATCATCAGAATAGCGTAAAGAAGAGCCAACAGTGTCAAGTGTCGGCACGCCTGGCTTGTACCGTGGAGAGATCGCATCATGGGATTGCAGATTAATCGCAAAGTCGAGCATCGGCCTGATTCCTGCATCAAGGAAGCGATTGATATTCTGAAACAGCGTTTTGGCGACCGCCTTGGGACATCCAGAGCCGTTCGCGAACAGCATGGCAAGGGCGAGGATCATCACCCGGTCGTTCCACCGGACGCCGTATTTTTCGCGGAGGCGACCGATGAGGTTGCCGAAGCGGTCAGGATTTGTGCCGAATACAAGGTGCCGATAATTCCGTTCGGCACCGGCACCTCATTGGAAGGGCATGTCGCGGCGTTAAATGGCGGGGTATCCATCGACGTCTCCCGCATGAACAGAGTGTTGGAAGTCAACGTCGAAGATCTGGATTGCCGCGTCCAACCCGGCGTCACCCGCAAGCAGCTCAACGAATACCTGCGCGACACTGGCCTGATGTTCCCGATAGATCCAGGGGCAGACGCTTCTATCGGCGGTATGACGGCGACACGAGCGAGCGGTACGAATGCCGTGCGCTACGGCACCATGCGGGAAAATGTGTTGGGCCTGACTGTCGTGACGGCAGATGGTCGAATCATCAGGACTTCTCAGCGCGCGCGTAAATCCTCTGCCGGATACGACCTCACCCGCCTGTTCGTCGGTTCAGAAGGCACCCTGGGCGTCATTACCGAAATCAGCCTACGTCTTTATGGAATTCCGGAATCGATCGTATCGGCCCTGTGTTCCTATCCGGACTTGGAGTCTGCAGTAAACACGGTGATCCAGACGATCCAAATGGGCATTCCCGTCTCTAGAATCGAAATTGCCGACGAAGTACAGATGAAAGCGATCAATGACTATTCCGGCACCGATTTGCCAGTGACACCGATGTTGTGGTTTGAGTTTCACGGTACAGAAGCCGGCACTGCCGAGCAGGCCGAAATGGTTAAGACGATTTCAGACGATTGGGGCGGTGGTGATTTTCAGTGGACTGCAAGCCCCGAAGAGCGCGCCAAGCTGTGGCAAGCACGCCACGACGCGGCCTACGCCGCGAAGGGCATTCGCCGAGGTGCCGAGGTGTGGGCCACCGATGTCTGCGTCCCGATCAGCCGTTTAGCCGAATGCATTGTCGAGACCCAAAAGGACATTAACGAGAACAACCTGATTGCGCCCATCGTCGGCCATGTCGGCGACGGCAATTTCCATCTTGTCTTGATTGCTGACAAGGATGACGAAGACGAGATGACCCGCGCTAACGCGGTGAATGAACGACTGGTGCAGCGTGCCATCTCCATGGATGGCACTTGCACCGGCGAGCACGGTATCGGCATGGGAAAGATGGACTTCCTGATCGCCGAACATGGCGAAGCCGTGTCGGTCATGCGCCTGATCAAGAAGGCGCTAGATCCGCACAACATCATGAACCCGGGAAAGATTCTGCGCATTTAGATATTGAGGAAACAGACCCACTGACCTTGGTGAACTCGCCACATATATACCAGCAGTACCAATCGCCACGCTGCGCCGATCTTGTTTCAGAGATCTGGGCATTGACGATTTCGTCTGCGCACGAGTAGCTGGAGCGGCTCCAGAACCTGACGAGTGGTTTATAGACGACGTTTAGGTATCCTATGTAAGCTCATGCTGTTTTCGGCCTTAACTTTGGGCCGAGGCTAGTTATAATGCCATAATATTATCGGAGATAACTCAATCAATCGACCCTCCTCAAGCTTGCTGAGACATTCGGCTGAGACCTCTGCGGAAAACCCACCTTCTGACTATGATCGGAAACATTGGAAGAAACAATAATTCAAGGGTGAGCGCTTCTTCGCCCCTGTGCTTTGGCGTTGGCATTTTCAACTGGATTGACCCCAAGCCATGATCCAGCCTCTGTTCAGCAGTCGATCTCGCACCGGATTGCAGATATGGATGTTTATCGGAGGTGTTGTTATTGCTCTATGGACCATGTTCGTCGTGCCGACGATGGCACAGGAATTACGAGGTGATACTCCGCACACCGCTGTAATCTCAGCGTTCGCTCCGGAACTGAATCGTCTCAAGGCAGACGTAAAGGGAGCGTCTGAGAAATCGGTAAACGGTGTCGCCTTCACTACGGGTACACTGGAGGGGCAGAAAGTCGTGCTGTTCCTCAGTGGCATCAGCGTTGTCAACGCGGCGATGACGACGCAGCTTGCCTTGGACCGTTTCTCCATCAAGAGGATCATTTTTTCGGGTATTGCCGGTGGCGTAGATCCCGGTTTGAGGATTGGCGATGTCGTGATCGCCGATCGCTGGGGGCAGTATCTGGAAGTGGTTTTCGCGCGGAAGGTCGGGAAAGGCTGGGCAAAACCGCCCTTTTTCAAATACCCCTACGCAAATTTCGGCATGATGTTTCCTCGCGCGATCAAAGTGCCACGCGCCGGTATCGACCAACCCGAAGACCGTTTCTGGTTTTCAGTCGACAAAATGCTGCTCTCTGCCGCCCACCGCGCGGCGAACGATGTAACACTCGCACGTTGTACAGCTGAGAAACGATGCCTAAATCGCTCGCCGCGAATCGTGATCGGAGGCCCCGGCGTTTCGGGCAGCGCATTCGTCGACAACACAGCTTTCCGCGCCTACGTTTTCCGGACGTTCGGCGCGCGCGTTCTCGATATGGAAAGCGGCGCTGTAGCTCATGTCGCCTACGCAAACGACGTACCGTTCATCGCGGTGCGCAGCCTCGCCGACTTGGCGGGTGGCGGTGAGGGAGCAAACCAGATGGAGATTTTTCTGAATCTTGCTGCAAACAATGCAGCCGCAGTAGTCAAGGCGCTATTGCGCGCAATGCCCGAATAGCATCAGCCTCAGTGTCTGTTCCTAAAGTCGCGGGTGGCCTCGGTCCACGCCATGATACCTTCAGGTCGGTGTCAATCTCCCGATCAAGTCGAAGTGCCTCCTGCCTACGCTGTGATGTACGAAGCGTGCCTATCCGGTCAGCGCACACAGCTACCAGATGTTGGGTGCCAGCCCGATGATTGATGCTGTTCATGAACTATCCTTGGTGGGTGTATGTGACAACCGGATAGGCACAGTACGAAGTTGGCAGTGTTATTAACGCCAAGAAAAAACAGCGTCTGCTTCATCGCTTCAAGATTAATGGTCGATTCGCTCGTCGGAGGCTAACCGACTGGTATCATCTGCCAGATCACAGCTCGCATTGACAGCCTGAAAGATCACATTCTAGAACTTGACGGTTTCCCAGCAACAAAAGTTGCTTTTGGGCCTTTGAAGCGGTGGGTGCATACAGCACAACTGTACCGCCGTATCCAGGAGGGATGGCAGAGTGGTAATGCAGCGGATTGCTAATCCGTCTACCCGATAGGGTAGCGGGGGTTCGAGTCCCCCTCCCTCCGCCATCTGGTAGTTTCAATCATTTCCGAAAAGTACCGAAAATCTTAGGAAACCAGTCGTTTTTGAGACATTGATTGTCTTGATTGTTCCCGCACAATACCCCATTTTCCCGTTCAAATTGGCTACAAATTGGATACAAATCGGGAGCCGGGAATGAAGTTGACGGCAGCGAAGGTGAAGAATCTGAAGACTCCGGGAATGCACTCGGACGGCGCCGGGCTGGCGCTGAAGATCGCGCCTGGAGGATCGAAAAGCTGGGTCTATCGAGGGACAGTGAACGGGCAACGCAGGACGATCGGTCTGGGGGGCTGGCCGGCCACAAGCCTTGCGCAAGCGCGTGCGGAGGCCAACCGGCTGCGTACCGAGATTGCGCAAGGGATGGATCCGCTGGCCGAAAAGCGCCGCGCGGCCATGCCGACGTTTGCCGAGGCGGCCAGACAACTTCACGAACTGAACTGCGGGCGCTGGAAAAACGGCAAGCACACGAAGCAATGGATCGCGACGCTGGAGAAGCACGCCTTCCCGGCCATCGGGGCCTTGTCGCTGGACCAGATCGAACGCCGAGACGTGCTGGCGATCCTGCTTCCGATCTGGACAGCGACACCGGAAACCGCGCGCCGGGTCCGGCAACGCATCCGAAGCGTCCTGAAATTCGGCATGGCGCACGGCTGGATCAAGACGAATGCGGCAGGCGAGGCCATAGACGGCGCACTCCCCGCCATGCCGCGCATCGTGCAGGGACACTTGCGTTCGTTGCCGCATTCCGAGGTTGGCGACGCGCTGGCCGGGCTGGCCGGTTTCTCCCCTGCCCGACTGTGCCTTCGGTTCGTCATCCTGACGGCTTGTCGGAGCGGCGAGGCCAGAGGTGCCTTGTGGGATGAAATACAGGGCGACACATGGACAATTCCGGCCAGCCGCATGAAGGCCGGGAAGGAGCACAGGGTCCCGCTGTCCGGGGCTGCGATGGCCGTACTGGAAGAGGCAAGCCCGTTTCGGCGCGGCAACGGGCTGGTCTTTCCCTCGCCCATGAAGGCCGGGCCGCTGTCGGACATGGCGCTCACGGTCTTGTTGCGAAAGGCGCAGCTGGCCGACAGGGCCACCGTTCACGGGTTCCGGTCTTCCTTCAGGGACTGGTGTGCGGAAAGTGGAGTTGCGCGGGAACTTGCGGAAGCGGCTTTGGCGCATACCGTTGGCGGAGTCGAGGGCGCCTACTTCCGAAGCGATCTCTTCGATCAGCGGCGAAAAGTCATGGCGGCCTGGGCTGCCTACGTCACCGAGGCCGAGACAGCCGACAGCAACGTGGTCCGGCTGAAGCGCGCCTAGGGAGGAGCCGGACTTCTGATAGAAACGTTATATCCCCCTGCTTTATAGGAAAGGTTAAGATCAAAAGGGACCAGAACTCATGAAACTTTCAGCGAACGACAGGCTTCTCGATCGCGAAGAAGTCAGCGCGCGGACAGGGCTACCGAGAAGCACGATCTATCGATTGATGAGCGAAGGCAACTTTCCGCTGAACATCCGCGTCGGCGCGCGCGCCGTTCGGTGGTCCGAGACTGAACTAGAGGCGTGGTTGGCTAGCAGGCCGCGCTATGGCTGACCAAAAGAAAGGGACCGATTCGACGGAGAATTTCTAGCAATGGGCTTCGTCGACATGGCGACCGCCAGAAAAGACTGGCAAAAAGTTCTGGACGCCATGGCAAGATGGAAAGCCTAGGCCGAACAGCACGCATTCCTTCCTCGGAAACTACGCCAGGAACGTCCCGGCCTCGTCTATGAGAGCCGAGCCGAAGAAATTCCGATACGGCATCCACCATGTCATCTTCCGGAGATCGATCCGGTTAATCCCGATTGGGATTTCGATCAGGAGACCGAACAGGAGACTTTTTTCTGGAGATCGTTCGATCCGCGCAACTCTCAAACAACGCGAACCTGATCCCCGGCGCATGGCCGGGATCAACGGGCTTCCGTCAACGATTGCCGGACTCTTGCGGCGATCCCAAAATCCTTCACGAGTCCCTGTTGAGGTTCGGATTTATGCAATATCCGTGGCGAGTACTGGTCGGACATGAAAGCAGGTCAGGACCGAACAGGGAGATAATATCCTTTTTCGTTTCAGCCTCGAAAGCACACCGGTTTCCTTATGCGAGATTGGCACAGACGCCGATCAGCCTTGTCGCGATCATTCTCGATCTGGACGTGAAAAGCGGCGGGTTCATTCACGAATCCTTGCCTCCGCCGAATATCGTCATCAGGACACCATCAGGCGGCGCTCATGCCTTCTGGCTGTTGGAAACTCCCGTTGCCCGACACCGCAAGGCCAGACCGGGGCCTATACGATATTTCAAGTACATCGAGGCTTTCCACAAGGAAATCTGCCGAGCCGAGCCGTCATTTTCCGGGCTCGCCAGGAATCCCTCTCATCCCGACAATCAGACCGAACATGTTCACGACCATCTGTATTCGCTGAAAGAGTTGGCTGCTCCGATTCCGCTAGACTGGAAGCCGGAGATTTCACGATCCCGGTTCGTTCTCCCCGAAGGTGCAGGCCGCAACACCACGCTTTTCACTATCGGCAATCAGTTCTTCAGGAAAACCCCGACCCCGACCAACTTCAGTAGTTTATCGAACTGGAGAATGACCTTCGCTTTCCGGACGATCCGCTTCCCGATTCCGAAATCCAGACCATCCTCACAAGCATCACGAAGCGTTACGAGCAAGGGCTTTATCAGTTTTCGGACTGGTTCAGAAAACATCAGGCCGAATTAGGCAGGAGGTCAGGAGCAGCAAGACGGGTTGTCAATGCGGATCGCGACAAGCAGATGGCTATCCTCCGATCCAAGGGCTGGGTGAACAGGGCAATAGCCGACAGGTTCGGAATCAGCGTCCGCCAGGTCCCGCGTGACCCGCATCTATCGCGAGTTGGATAACGGAGAAGAGGAAGAGCTGGGTCGCTGGGACTATCAGGTCGACCCGGATAACAACATGGTGATCATGCGTCGTTCGGCAACTCGTGTTCGTCTGTCTGCCGTGTCTTACAATGTATCAGATACCGATGCCGAACTCTCCGCCAAGCTGATCCAGGCGATCGAAGATATTCGTCAGGCCGGTGGGGTCATCACCCACGCCGACGACTTTACCGAACTGCGCGCCGCTCTGGATGCCGCTTTTGCCGCGACCCCGTAGTAACATTTTCGTGATAGGGGGATTGACAGATCCGGCGCTTCCTGCATTGTTGTCGTTCACCTCCCCCATGCCTCCCCGCCGTGTCCTCCCCCATACCCCCGAAAAAACAAAAACTATTATAATAAATATAAATATAAGGGATCTGGAGAGAAAGGGATCTGGAGAGGATGACTGATTGGGTGTTATCCGGGGAACTGCCGACCAGTACAACTCCCGTTGACGTTTCGCTTGACAGTTTGATCAACGACCTGCCGCAACGTCTGTCCAACCAGATCGCGACTGCCACGGCGCACAGTTCCTGACCAACATTCCGCGTGTCCCTCCCGACAACACCCTGGGCATGTGGGTCATCGCCGAAGTCGAAGCCGTCGAATACGGCCGGATATTCCTTCCCTGGGGAATGACCGTCGAGTCACCCGATCCTTATCTTCTGCGCTTTAACTCCGACAACGCCTCCATCCGAGTGTATTATCGGATTTCTCCTGTCCTGCACCGGATCGAACTCCGGGGCAACGGCACCGCCCTGGCCGCGGAGTCTCGTATCCGTATCGCCGATGATGACTGATCAATATCTCTACGATGTGAAGGCCATTACCTCCATGTATGACGGGGACAGCATTCGCGTCATCCTGACCGCCAAACGGGAAGTCAGTGTCGACTTCGGATTTTCCGATGTTATCGTGTCGACACTGAGTAAAGACACTCCTGTCGCTGTTCGCATGCACGGTTTCGATACCCCGGAACTGAACGACAAACGGCCAGCCTGGAAGAAGGCGGCCTATCTGGCCAAGGACGCGGCGCGAAAATGGCTGGACGCCGCTCTGGAAGCAGAGCGGCTGAAAATGCGGTCTTATCGTGACAAGACTGGCAAGTTCGGGCGTTATCTTGCCAATTTCGAACGACACGATCAGGCGGTTTCGACCTTGAAGGATTTCATGCTCGCCAATCATCTGGCTGTCGCTTACGAAGGCCAGTCCAAGGATTCCATCGCTGCCGCCCATCAGG
>JAPOST010000057.1 GCA_026709535.1 Rhodospirillaceae bacterium | reverse complement strand
ACCAGATCACCCCGCAACTCGGCAATCGCCAGGGCGTTGTCCCGCTCTTCGCTCGTTATTCTGACGACAAGCGCCAGCCTCACTCCGGTCAAGGCGCACATATGAAGCCGCCTGCTCGAGCCGGACGCCGAAAGTGGCCGGGATTCATGCTCTGTAGAACGTGGTTGTCTTCCAGGCATGAAAGCAATACCGGATATCGTGATACCATCCGGGTGAATTCGGAGGCAGACGGCGCCATGCTTCCGTACGGGGTTGAACACGATCAGCTCACCCTCCGATAAAAGATCGCCAGATCCGTGAACACCGAGTCCGCCGCCGCATGTTCCGGCAGCGTCACCCAGGCTTGTCTCTGGCCACCCGGCGTTCCGCTGGATGCGCGAAAGTGTCAGGAAAAACCACATCTGGCGGACGGCGCCGGCAGGGAGATCGACTGCCGAAGGCATTCGTCAAGTATCTGCTCGGCGCCAGCTGTCGTCATTGCGATCCTGTCCGGACAGCCTGACGATTTGTCACTGATATGTTTGCTTGGAAACGTGCATCGCGCGTGACTGGATCATCTGGCAATAACCCGCTGTAATCGCAGCCAGTTTCGAGGCCCAATCCCGCGACGGATCGTCCGGAAGGCAGCTGATGCGCTCAGGGCGCGCTTATGGTCTATTTCTCGCATTCGCCCGTTCGGAGTTTTATCTGCCTGCCGGGGTCCGTTGATCACACCTGTCATCCTTGCCGGCGGCGTCGGAACTCGGTTATGGCCGCTTTCGCGGCCAGATATGCCGAAACAGTTTCTGCGGCTGGTTTCCGATTATTCGCTATTTCAGTCGACCCTCCTCCGATCGACGACAAAAGCAGGTTTCGCGGCACCTGTGATCATCTGCAATGCCGATCACCGGTTCATTGTTGTTCAGCAACTCGAGGAAATCGGCGTCCAGGCAGATGCGATTATCCTTGAGCCAGATGGAAGAAATACGGCACCAGCAGCTGCCCTAGCTTGCCTTCATGCGTTGGCAAACAAGCGGACTGATCCATTACTTCTGCTTCCGGCAGACCACACGATCGCAAACGAGGCGAGTTTCCTGAAGGCGGTCGATGGCGCAACCAGGGGCGTGGAAATCGGTCGAATCATGACGTTCGGCATCATACCGGAATATCCGGAAACCGGATACGGCTATATCAGATCTGGCACCGAAATCAGCGGCGCTCCGAAGTGTTTTGAGGTCGAGCGCTTTGTCGAAAAACCCGATCTGGCGACCGCAACCGCGTACGTACATGATGGCGGCTACTTCTGGAACAGCGGCATGTTCCTTTTTTCGCCGACGCAGTTCTTGGCAGAGCTGGAAGATAACCAGCCCGAAGTGGTGACTCTGTGCAGGAAGGCCATGGATGCGCGCCGGAACGAACTTCAGTTTACTTGGCCTGACGCAGGCGCCTTTCGCCGGATCAGGAGTGCCTCGGTTGATCGCGCCGTTATGGAACATTCGAATGCCGCAGGTGTAATTCCTGTCGACATGGGATGGAACGACGTCGGATCATGGCGCGCGCTGCAGCGGCACAACGGCGCGCCCGAGGGCAACACAATGATTGGCGATACAGTGCAACTGGAAAGTTCCGGCTCATATCTGCGATCAGAATCCAGGCTGGTCACCGGAATAGGTCTGCGAGACATGATCGTGGTCGAAACGCCGGATGCCGTTCTGGTTGCGCCGCGGCAAAAGTCCGATCACATCAAGACCTTGGTCAAGGAATTGAATTCCCAGAACCGCATGGAGACAGTTGCACACACCAAAACCGTACGACCTTGGGGAACCTTCCAGACCGTCGCGAAGGGGCTGGGATTTCAGGTAAAGGAACTTGTCGTCTCTCCTCGGGCCCAACTGTCACTGCAGCGCCATCGGCACAGAGCGGAACATTGGGTCGTCATCTCCGGTCAGGCCGAAATCACGATCAACAACAAAGTCTCCCAGCTTGGGGCCCAACAGTCGGTTGATATTCCGGTCGGCGCCGTACACCGATTGGCCAACCGAGCCGCAACGCCGCTGCGGGTCGTCGAGGTATCATTTGGTTCCTATCTGGGCGAGGATGATATCGAACGTCTGGAAGATGATTACGGGCGCGTCGGCGTCAATGACCCATCCAGGACATGACGAAGACCGGGTTACCGCTCTTGGGAACGGTTTGTACCCACTTCTGCCAAACCGAAGACCTTTTCTTCGGCCTTTCATGCATCGCTTTCTTCTTCTGGCCGGCAAGCTGATCGTTTCCAGCGCGTTATTGTACATCGCTCTACTGGCTGTAGATCTTGATGCGCTCTGGGTGCGACTGGGAAAAATCGACCCGCTGCTTGCGGCGTATGCGGTTGCCGTTCTCATCCTTCAAGTGCTGATCGCCGCATGGCGATGGCTCGTCATTCTCCGCGCCATGAGCTTGTCGGCGCCAGCCTCCAGAATCATTCGGATTTCCTTTATCGGCACATTCTTCAACCAGACACTCCCTTCCACCATCGGGGGCGATACGATCCGCGTATGGCTGGGGGGACGGGTAACCGGTTCATGGCAACGGACTCTCAACACCGTCCTGATCGATCGCCTCATGGGACTCATCGGATTGATCAGTATCGGCCTTGCCGCTGTTCTGTTCTTCCGACATGCAGTTTCGGGCCTGGAGGCCATTCGAATCGTCATCTGGGTCATTGCCGGCACGACACTGGTACTTGCCGCTTCCTTCATCCTTGGTCGTCTCGTCGGCAGCCGCCTGCCAGACTGGTCTGTGGCGCGGGCTCTCGATACCCTGTGCGATGACGCTCGTAGCCTCGTCGTCAGCCCGACCGGATTGATCGTTTGGGCTCAATCCGTCGCGATCCAGGGCGCCACCGTTGTAGCAGCATGGCTCTTGAGCAAAAGCGTTGGTGCGGCAGTTTCCCTGTCTGCCTTGTTCGCCCTTGTGCCTGTAGTCGTCCTGGTCTCCATGGCACCGGTGTCCGTAGCAGGATGGGGCTTGCGCGAAGGCGCGATGGTTGCAGCATTCGCCCTTGCCGGGTTGAACAGCAGCGACGCTTTCGCGATTTCGATATTATTGGGGCTCGTGCTACTGGTTGTCGGCGCAATCGGGGGACTTGCTTGGGTCATTGGCGGCAAGCCACACCCTTTTTCCTTGCCGCCAGAAAAGGACGAATAGGGTGACAATATCGCCAGGCACCCCAGACCATTACGGCAATGAGTTGTTGATTTCTGATCGTTCCCGCGAACGCAAGGAACGGTATGTCGCCTTCCAGAACCGGATTGCCGCGCAACGCGATTACTGGCTGCGCCGCTTCTGCTACTTCCATGCTGAAGATGGCCGCTTTTTTCGTTTTGTGGTGCCGGAAGGCGCCTCGGTCCTGGAAATCGGTTCGGGTTTCGGTGACTTGCTGTCCCGACTGAACCCCTCAAAAGGTGTCGGCCTCGATATCAGCCCGTTGATGGTAGCAGCCGCCCGAAAGCGCCATCCCTCCTCCCTCACCTTTTACGAGGGCGATGCAGGTGACGCCGAAGTGCTGGCCAAACTTCGCGGCCGGTTCGACTATGTGATCATGGCAGATACCATCGGAGCGCTGGATGACTGCCAAACCACTCTCGAAAACCTGCACCGCTTCTGCCGACCCGACACGCGGATCATTGTCGCCTATTATTCGCGACTGTGGGAACCAGCTTTCTGGCTCGCTGAAAAACTGAACCTGAAACAGAAGGCGCTGCCTCAAAACTGGTTGTCGACAGACGACATCAGGAATCTTCTGCACCTTGCCGGCTTCGATACCATCAAACGCGAATGGCGCGTCCTGGTCCCATGGCGCGCCTTGGGAATTGGTCGCTTCGTGAACCGCTTCATCGCGACGCTGCCCTTGGCGCGCCGCCTCTGTTTGCGCAGCTACGTCATCGCGCGCCCCGCACCGAAGCGGCGATTGGGTAACCTGTCAGCGACGGTACTGGTGCCTTGTCGGAACGAACGCGGAAATATCGAAGCTGCCGTCATTCGAACCCCAAAATTTTGCGAGGATATGGAAATCCTCTACGTCGAAGGCGGTAGTTCAGATGGTACCTGGGACGAGATCCAACGGGTGATCAAGGCCTATCCTGACCGAAAGATCCACGCGCTGAAACAGCCGGGCAAGGGCAAGGGTGATGCCGTCCGAGCCGGTCTCGCGGCGGCGGAAAATGACGTGCTGATGATCCTAGATGCGGATCTGACGATGCCGCCCGAAGATCTACCGAAATTTTACGATGCCCTGGTGTCCGGTCGCGGCGAGTACATCAACGGCAGCCGCATGGTCTATCCGATGGAAAAAGAAGCCATGCGAATCCTGAATTATGTGGCAAATCGCGTCTTCGGCTGGCTGTTCAGCTATCTTCTCAACCAGCGCTACACAGACACCCTGTGCGGCACAAAAGTCCTGCGCAAGAAAGATTACGAGAGGATTGCCGCCAATCGTGCCTATTTCGGCAAGCTTGATCCATTCGGCTGTTTCGACCTGATTTTCGGCGCCAGCAAGTTGAACCTGAAGACCGCGGAAGTATACATCCGCTATGCGGCGCGCGAGTATGGCGAAACGCAGATCTCTCGGTTCCTCCACGGCTGGCTGCTTTTGCGCATGGTGATCCTTGCCTATCGCAAGTTCAAGGCTCTCTGAGGACATGCCGAGAAGAGCCGGAAGTGGGGCGTATTGACGGCGACCGACAGGCCGGAGGACTACCGCAAGATATGGAAAAGCAAACCGATCCTGCGTGTCGTCTATACTGACTTCTACCGGCGAATCGCAGAACGCCTGGCCGACGGTACGACTCTCGAAATCGGTGGCGGCTCCGGCAATCTGAAAGCCTTCGCTCCCAGTGTCATCAGCAGCGACGTTACAGGCGCCCCCTGGCTGGACATGGTCTGTGATGCCCAGTCGCTGCCGATCCGATCTGGTTGCCTGGCCAATATCGTGATGGTCGATGTTCTGCACCATGTTGAACGACCCGTTCGTTTGCTGCGAGAAGCGGTGCGAACGTTACGACCGGGTGGGCGTGTTGTCTTGTGCGAGCCGGCGATTACTCCTGTCAGCTACCCCTTCTATTGCTGGTTCCATTCTGAACCAGTCGACATGAGCGCCGATCCGCTTTCAGACGGTCCCCTGGATCCGAATCGCAGCGCATGGACCGCCAATCAAGCCATCCCATCGCTGATTTTTGGCAGGAAACGACAAGTCTTTGCTGACACATTTCCAGAACTCGCGCTGATCGAGGTCGCCAGATTTTCGTTTCTGGCCTATCCAGGCTCGGGGGGATTCCGGTCGTGGTCGTTGATCCCCGTCGGGATTGCCAGGGGTGTCTTGAAGGTAGAATGGGCCGTGAGGCGGCAGTTCGGTCCGATTGCTGCGTTCCGTATGCTGGTAACGATCGAGAAACGACAATCATGAGTTGGGCGAGTGATATTTTCCCTGATCAGGAGGTTCGGCATGGTGATCGCCAGTTGCTGATCCTTTTCCTGGCAGCATTGGCGGTACGGGTGGCCTATGCCCTCGTTCTGTATTCAACGATAGGTCTTCCCGGCATCACGGCTGAAGACAGCGCCGGGTTTTTGCACCTCTCAAGCAGCTTCGCGACTGCGGTAGCAGACGGTACCGTCTCGGGATGGGAGTGGCTGGGTCCGACTTCATCAATCATGCCGCTTTTTCTCTGGATATTGGCCGGTCTTCATTTGTTGGCGGGTGACGATGCTTCCTGGCTTTTCGTCATGCTCAACTGTGCCGCCGATGCTGGCACTGCGCTGGTTGTCGTCGCTCTTGCAGGAAGAATTTGCTCGGATTTCGCCAGAGCTGCCGGTTGGTTCTATGCGCTGGCCCCTACGCCTATCATCATTGCCGGTATCGTCTTTACGGACTCACTCTTCGTGTTCCTTGGCGTTCTGTCCCTGTGGCAGTTTCTGCGTTGGGTAGAAGACAGAAATATGGCGTCCGCAGCCTCATTCGGCGCCGCGCTGGGCTTTGCCGCCATGGTCCGATCTGTCATGGCTCCCTGGGCGGTCGCCGCGTTTTTAGCAGCCGGAATTATAGCCCTTCTGTCGCGCGGAAAACGTGTGGGAAGCCTCGGGCAACTCGTGGCAGCAGGTTTGATTGCACTGGTTATCGTGAGTCCCGTATTAACCCGAAATCTGGCAAAGTATGACTCGTTGGCTTTTACATCGCAAACTGGCCGCCATCTGCTCTTCTGGGTGGTTCCTTTTGTGGAGCAGACTGCCACTGGCGCAGCTTGGGAAGCCAACGTCGCAAGACTTCGCAATATTGACGAGGTTCGCGAGGTCGAGGCACAGGATAACCAGTTCAACGTGTCAGCCGGATTGACAGCCTATGCGTTCAAGGAACTAAGGCGTCTCGGGTTGCCCAACATTGCAAAGACCTGGGGCGTCGGTATCGCCATTAACCTGACTGTCCCGGCGGTCAGCGTCGCACCGCCCGCACGCTCGCTACCACGACCGAGATACTATGGAACGGTTGGACAGGGCGTTTTGGGAAAAATCCGCAACTATGTGGGAGCCGTCATTGAGACACTCTACGGTCAGCTCCTGATCCTAGGATTTGCCGGATTGCTCTTGTTCCGTCTGCTGCAGCTTGTCGGACTGGGTACCTGTTACAAGGCGGCGAAGGGCACGACGCTTTTTCTGGCAGCTTGGTGTTTGTATTTTTTGCTTATTAGCGGACCGATTGCGTCCCCGAAATACCGCCTGCCACTGGAGCCTGTGCTGGCTGTATTCGCTGGCGCCGGTTGGAAGGTAATCCGTCAACGTCAGTCGCAGTCAAAGGACAGAAAAGCGTCGAATGTCGCCTGATCCAAGTTTGCCCACTTGAGTCAAGTTGAGCCTTTGAGCGGGCGGATTCGAGGGTTTGTTCGCAAGCGATGGCTACCGTCGGTTCCACTCAACGCCCCGTCAAATGCATCCAGTATCCGTGCCAGGTTTCCAGCGCTGGTGAAGCCGGGCAAACGGGAAGCAGCCTCTGCCGCGGCCCTACGGCAGGAGCGGCTGATCCTTGCCGCGTTCGAAGCCGGCCTTAACCGGCAGCGATCAATCGGGAATTCCGGGTCTCGCGGTCGATGATACAGACAGTGTGCGTTTGGTTGAGAACGCATAAGCTGCCGCATCGGTTGATCAAAGTTAATGGTCTCCTTGGGTGGATAGTCAGGTCGGGCAAATGAGCGGCGGTCATTCCAGAGACCGATACCTTTGCAGGATAGCGGCCATCTCCAGTTGACTTGTGGGTCGGTCGTGAATTTTTTGAACTGGTGCTTCAGAATGAGGATGGGAAAGGTGCGGGCAGCGATCCGCATTCTGACAAAAGGCCGTGCAAACCCAGCCATGGTTGGCAGTTGAATTCACCCCTTCCAGCATGAATACGGGGTACAGGTGGGCGATGTGTTTGTCGCTGCTGCTCAACGGCCGGCTCGGCATCTCGCCCGAGAGGGCGATCCGACTGTCGGAAGCATTCGGCGGCAGCCCGGAGAGCTGGCTCACCCGGCAGATGCAGTACGACCTCTGGCACGCCCGGCAGGGCCGTGATCCGGTCGCGGTCCGCAAGTTCGCAGCGGCCTGACCTGTCCCTTGCACGATTCCCGCCCTGCCGGCGCCGGTTGCGGCGTGGATATCCGTCATGCAATCGGGCTATATTGTAGCCCGACAAGGAGAATCAAGGCATGCGCACCGTCGTCCGCGACCGTATCGACGAGAAGACCAAACAGTAGACCGCTGCCGTGCTCGACGCGATCGGCCTCACCGTCTCGGACGCCTTCCGCCTGATGATGGTGCGGATCGCGGCCGAGAAGCGCCTGCCCTTCGAGCCCCTGGTGCCGAACGCGGAGACCGTCGCAGCCCTGGAGGCCCCGCGTCGGGGCGCCCTGGTCACGGTCGGCGATGTCGACGGCCTGATGGCCAACCTCCATGCGGAGGGTCAGGAGGACCGCGGCCAGGCCGGTCGACTTCGAAGAATGATCGTGTTCGCCACGCAGGGCGTAGAAAACGCTCAGCCACGCCGTAAGTTACCGTTATATGGTAGTTTTTTTCTAATTTCCCGATGGACCCATTCTGGCTCCGCAAGCACCCAGAGAGCGATCGGGATCCGAAACCGCGCGTCGCGGTGAACGCACATGCTCCGGGGATGCAGGACTCCCCAAATTCCGGAAATTCGTCGGCTGCACTGACTTGGGTCGTCGCCGCTCTGAGTTCGTCGACAAGCAGGTTTGCCAGCAACTCAAAACCACCCTCGTCGCGGGTGAGCATGAAAATAGAGAAAGCCAGAAGGAGTCCATTGCAGACGTCCAAAAGGTCATCGAATCTCCGAATGATGCGGCAGGGATCGACTTGCTTTTGATTGCCTCTCTTGTCTACGTACTGGACGATGTCGGATGAGTAAGTGATGCCACCGTGGGCGCTACCGTTTCGCATCAAGTGGTCGTACGGGTCCAGAGCACGATCGAGATCGCCGGCCGTCAATTCCTGCACGATCTGATGAAGATCGAGACCTTCGGTGCCTTTTCCCCGGTCGAGTCGAGAAAAATATGCAGGAATGTGAAGCAGGGGCCTGAATACTGCCTCGGTCAAACGCAGGTAAGCAGGATACAGGTCCCGGTCTATGAAGATCAGCCAGCCATAGTCATCCTGGGAACGAACTTCTGCGTCGTGCCAATCTTGGCTGCAGATTTCATCAGCGTGTCGATACGCGTCGTCGAGATGAGCGCGTTGAGAGTGCAGCAGACGCGAGAGCTCTACGTTTCGGGATGCGTAAAGTCGCTGAAGGCTGTTCAGGTAGATTGTGTACGCATCTGTTGAAAGGAACCGGTGAGGGCAGGCGTCGAGATATTTCCATAGGGACAGAAAACGGGCGGTGCCCGGAAGGGACCTGCTGTTGAAACGGTGCGCTTGCGACACGATGACAGGCTCCGATGTCCTCCGGGCCGACCTTCTACCGAACGCGAGGAGCAGCGGCGGATTGTGGCAAGCGCATCAAGCCCGGCGAGCGCGATGTGGCACAATCGGCAGAAATATCACACGCAGGGGTTGCGTAAATGGCAAGAAAGTATGGTTACCCAGCTAATGCAACTCTTTGATCTAAGCGAAAACCAGATTTGGCAGAGCCCGCCCCCAATGGTCGAACCCATGTCAGATACGGGATGGCGTGGCGCGAGGACGGATAACGCCGAGAGTTGGAAAGGCATCAAGGGATATTTTCGCACCGGGCAAGAGATCAAGAGTTTCATGGTCCTGCTGGGGCCACAGCGATAACACATACAGACATGTGAACTTCCGACAGCTCGCGGAGGCGCCAGAGAATCCCCTCTCGGCTTGCCTATTGTGGTGACCCTGTCTCCACTCAAGTGACAGAAAGCCGATCGAGGTCGAGGCGGTCGCTGTCGACATAGTCGCGCGCAGTCATGTCCTCCAGCCGGCAGGCGATGGGCGCATCGAGGCGGAACCGGCCGCCCTCGTCTCGCTCGAACAGGGCGAGCCACCGATCGACGAGTGCCGGCCAATCGGCGGGGACGTCTTGGGGGTCGTCATCCTTGACGAACCACCAGCTCAACTGGACTTGGTCTGCGTCCCAGGATGGCGCGGCGCGCACTCGGATCTCGCGTAAAGCCCGGAGATGGGCGCCCTCGTCGGTCTGCCGGTTGTGCCTCGCGGCCAAATGCGCCTGGAGACGGCTGGCCGCGGCTACGAAATCGTCGGGAAAGGCGAAGCGTGATCGCTTGCGGGCAAGGGATTGGGCGAAGTCGCGCAGCTCCTTGTCGGTGTCCCAGCCGGGAATCCGTGTCCATCCTGTGACGAGAGCCTTTTCGACGGTCATGACGAGATCAAGATCGGCGACGAGGCGCTGGTCGGCTGTGGCCGGAACAAAGGCGAAGGCGGGTCGCTTGAGGCGCCGGACCTCCTCCACCCATGGCTCGGGCACCTCCACCAGTGACGCGACCTCGACGAATGGCCGGGCACGACAGTTTCGGATAACGTCGCAGGTCTGGCTGAGCATCACCATGCCGCGCGTTTCGTCCAGCACGGGCATGGTGGCGGCCGTAATGGCCTCTCCTTCCCCTAAAGCCGCCTTGGCCGCCTGCATGGATGCAGGGCTGTGCGGACGGGACAGGTCGGCGAGATGAAGGAACTCCAGGCCGGCGTCGAGAGAGATATCTCCCTGACGCCAGGCCCGGAGGGCTTGGTCGATCGCTTTTTCGTCCTCCTCCGACAGGGCCACGAAGCGCTAGCCCGACGCTCCGGGCGTGCGCTTGGGCCGGACGGTGCGGGCCTTGGCCGGGATGTCGGGCCGGTCCTGCTCGGCCCCCAGTAGAAGCGCAGCGGCAGGCGGGCGACGCGCATCCTGGGCGGCCGGCGACAGCGGCACGCGGTGAGGCTCGGGCGTCCAATCGCCCAAGAAGGCGGTCGTGGCGTCGTCGAATCGGCCGGCCTGCAGGAGGTCGAGTGGCGAGACCCCCGTAGCCTGGTCGACCGAGAGCAACAGGGCGCGGGTGTCGCGATGGCTACCCCGGTCGAGATGGCGGATCGCCGCCAGCATCCGTCGGATCGTTCGATCATTCCCGGCGCTGACTGGTTTTCCGTTCGCCCAATGATGGATGCTGCGCCGCGAGACGTCGAAAAGCTCGCCGAGTTCCTGCCACGTCAGCCCGGACCGGCGGCGGATCTCCATGATGGCCTCGCCCGTGGACTCCGCGGGCCCAAGGAGAAAGTCGAAACTCCCGGCGGGATTAGAGGTAGTGCGATCGACATGTGGCGCGACGATCGTCCACATCGTCATCGAGCCTTGGGAGGAGGTGTTGATGATCGCGCCTTCTGGCCAAGGGATGGCAATCAGCACAGCCGGAACGTCAGCGTCGGGCCTGGAGAGGCACATGCTACCAAGCACCGGCGTATATCTATCCCGCTTGCCGCGTAGTGTGCTTGCGGTCATGGTTCGCCTCCGTGGAACCTGAGGAACTCCATCGTAACCATCTGGCGGAAGAGCCAATAGAGGCATTCTGCGAAGCTCCTCGCAGTTGTCACCAGGTCTTCGCTGACGAAGTCCTGCGATTGGGTCGTGAACATGTCGAGGTCCAGAACCCAGCTCGGCACTTCGACCGCCTCGAGGGCGTTAGGGTCGAATGTCGTGTTGGCGGGCAGTCGGCCCCAGCGACCTTGGATACGAGTGCCGCCCGGGGCCCGGAACTGCGCCTCGGTTATCTGGTGGATGACGGACTCTCTGAGCGAGGAGTCCAGTGTATCGGTGGGCTGGATGACGCCGAGAATCTCGGCATGGATCAGCTCACCGATTCGCTCGACTGCCGCGCCGGTGAGCCGGTCGATGTAGCGCACCCCGAGGCGACTGGCTGATGCGGGGCTGAACGATTCCTCGACCGCGGACAGGACATCACCAAGGCGAGCGAGGAAATCGTTCCGGCTGTCATAGTTCGATGTCTCCAGCGCCACGAAGTCCACTCCTAGCGACACGCGCCAGGCGGGCTCGGTCTCGCCGTCGGCTAGGCGCCAGATCAGGCCCTGCTGCACGTTTGGCGTTTGCCCGCCGGTGAGTTCAATGCTGTGAACTTGGTCACGGCTGAGATTGGGATAGGTCTCGCGCAGCGCCTCCTGGAATGAAGCAACCTCGTCGGCCTTGCTGATGGCGAGAATGGGCGGGAAGCGCGCTTGGGCGAGAACACGCGCCAAGGGCGCCCGATCCAGGTGCACCTCCGGTATCGGCTTGGGATTGAGCTGCGTCGCTTCGATCATGTCATGACTCCCCTTACCTCCCTTCGTATGTGTGAAAAAAATAGTGAACCAAAACCCCTTGAAAGTCGAGTGCGGCGGTGCTACCTGTGAAACTGAGTGTGAAACAGCAATCGTCTCGGCCGTCATCAGAGAGCATTTTTCATGGGATTTCAGCACGCGGCGCGGGGTATATCCGGCGACCTTACCCGCTTGATGCGATGCTCGTCGAGCCTGCGGCTCCCTTCCAGCCGGTGCCGACGGAAGAGCCCGACGGGACCGGCTAAGCGGCCGGCCGAAGGCTGACCGTCGAGAGAGTCCGATGACGATTAGGCCGACTCCGCGTCGCCCCACAAGGCGAATGGCCTGCCGGAGACGTGCAGGACATGGAGGAACACCGCAATGGTGGCAGAGAACGAGCGGCCTGCAGACGGTGTAGAGCGGGGGGTGCGGCGCGCGGGCACGGCCCCGTTCAGGGACCGAAACGCGACAAGTTGATCGCCGAAGCAGAAGCCCTCGTGAATTACGTCGCGGGGCATGGCGCTACGGACTTGAACGGCACTGACGGCGCCGAACGCCTGAAGGAGCTCGCCGAGGCGGTTGAATTAGCCAACGCGGAGGATCGCCCGGAGCCGATCGACGAGCGCTGGACTCGGTTGGTCGTGGCGTATGAGCGCCTCGCGAGCGCCACGTACGCACGGTTGGGCGTCAACGGCCGGACGGTTCTGGACACGCAAGGCTGGCTGACCGAGGATGACAGGAGCGGGTGGGTGCGGTCCCTGCCCCGGGTGAAGAAGCGCACCATGGTGGTGATCACGGGCCTCCTGCTTGCGGCAGTGGGGATCGGTCTAGAAGTCCTCGTCGAGTTGTCGGCCGTGACCAACAGTGCGTCGGCAATGTCGGAGGAATGCAAGGCGGCGTTGAAGGCCGTAGGCCACTTCGCGATGCCCGCGGCCTGGGGTGGTCTCGGGGCGTGCGTGTTTCTCGCAAAACGGATGTCGGACAAGCTCTACCGAATGCAATACGAAGAGGCGCGGACGCGAGGATACGGCACGCGAATCTTCCTGGGCGCCACGATTGGCGTCGTCACCGCGAGCATCGCCTTTCCGGAACTAGACAAGCAGTTCAGGGCAGGGGGCACCGGTTTGGCGCCGCCAGCCGTCGCATTCGTCGCGGGGTTGAGCGTCAAGCCGGTCTATGCGGCCTTCGAGGCATTGAGCGAAGGTATCGCGGCGCGGATCGCGCCGCCCAAAGATGGGAAACCATGAGTGGGACAAGCGCCGCAGCGGTCGTCTTGCGGTCCGGTCGAGTTGTCGCGGGAATGTTGGTGAGAACGGGGAGAGCAGACGCTCTGGCCCGGCTGGAATGGCTAAGCACCGGACCGGTGTGAACTACGGAGAGGCGACGATGCAAATCGATATGCAGTACTACGGGGTGTACGCGATGGCCCGTGCGGCCGGGCTGACAAAGGAGGCAAGCGCCCAGATTGCGACGGCTTCAGAACTGGTCGACGACAACGCGGAAGAGGAGCACGTCGAGTTCGGCGACGGCGGGCGCTTGGACCTGATGCCCACAGCCCATCACACGACCGACATTGAGAACCGGGACGAGGAGATGCAACGCAAGGTGTGGGTACCCTTCCACTTCATCCCGGGCAATCGGGGGCGGACGGTCGCCGAGCGGCTCGTGTGCCGGAAAGACAGCGCGATTGCCAGGGAGTCGGTGGATCACGCGGTCCGGATGGCGAATCGTGCCTTTGGTCCTCAGCTCCTCGGGATCACGGCTCACGTCTACGCGGACACTTTCTCGCACTACGGGTTCTCCGGGGCGAGCTGTCCGGTCAACCGGGTGAATACGGGGGAGAGCGGACCGGTTGAAGACGACGAGGCGGCTTCCGAGGCGCGAAGGAGTCGTGGCAAGTTCGCCGCCGCTGGCGATGTGGAGCATGAAGGGGGCGGCAACTGGTGGACGGATATGACAGAGCACTTGGTCGCAGGGATCGCCGAGGCGGCGTCGGGAGCGCTCGGGCACGCTGGCGTGGCGACTTGGCCGGATAAGCCGTTCCTGGTTTGGACTGCAGTGTTCGAGCACGAGGTTCCGGCGCGGGAAATGCGTCAGCACCGGGACAATCCAAAGACATTCCTCGAAGGATGCCGAGCGCTGCATAGGATGTTCTGCAAGGTCGGTAGGGAAGCGCCCCATCTGAGGGAGCGGGTCCCTACCCGGTTCGCGGACCTCGAGGAGCGTGTGAAGGGCATTCTGGCAACCGTGGGTGACAAGGGCGTGCGTAGCGACGCGTGGAAGGCAGCGGCGATAGACGGGGTGTTTGCGGGCGCTCAGGAAGAGATTCCGCCCTATGGCGGGCATGACTGGCTCGGGACCTTGGAGGACTGGCGTTCGCGCCAGGGGACAGATCGTGCAGTCCGGAGCCAGGAGGTGGTTGAGAGCGATACCTTTCGGTTCTACCAAGCGGCCGCGATCCACCGGACGTTCGTGCTTCGCGACCTCCTACCCACTCACGGGTTGGCGGTCAACTGAGATGAGGCGAAGCGATTCGCTAGAAATTCGATCGCGGTGGGCGGGGGCCTTCGATTGTCGTTCTCTGGGCTGCCGATGCGTGATTGCGGCACGTGCTGTCGGCTACGGCACACGTCGCCAATGAGGCAAGAAGGGCGTCCATCCCAAGAATTCACCACCCAAGATAGCGACTATCGACACATAGGGTCACTGCATGGGAATCAAGTTCGACACGTACAGCTTCAGAGCGCGGGTCCTTCCCGTATACCTCACGCTCTCCCCCATCGTACTGCTCCTGGTCGCAATAGTACCCGAAGGCCTCAGGCTGCCTATTGGCGGAGCAGCGGCCTTGGTCTTCGCCCCGATCTCGTTCTTTCTGGGCCAAGTCGGTGCGGACTTCGGGAAACGGCTTGAGAAGGGCCTCTGGGAGGACCTCCGACGACTCGCTTCCTCCGGCACGGCAACAGTGAGTTCAACGAGGTTACACGGGGTCGCGTGCACGCGAAGCTCCGCTAACTTGGGCTCCACGTTCCAACGCGCGAGGAACAAGAGCATGACCAGACGGCCGCAGATACGAACTATCAGTCATGCACGGAGGACCTCATTCGTAGGACAAGGGATGCCAGCAAGTTCCCGCTCGTATTCAAGAGCCTCACGGAGTACGGCTTCCGCAGAAACCTGCTCGGCCTGAAGGTCTTCGGCGCGTTCCTCACCTTTGTCGGAGTGGCTGACTGCTGGACCCTGGCCGTCTTGTGCGTGCCGCAGGAAACGGATGAAATCGACGC
>JAPOST010000088.1 GCA_026709535.1 Rhodospirillaceae bacterium | reverse complement strand
TCGACGCGGTCCTGTCATCGGAGGATCGGCCGCCGCTTGGGATCAAGCACAGTTGCTTTGATCGCTTGAAAGGCCACAAAAAAACATGGGGCCCGGTTTTCCGAGCCCCATGTCGACCGGATTGGCCGACCCTGGAGCGCAATGCTCTGATATGTGAAATATGGCACTGTCAATCGAAGGCGTCAAGAACGGCGGTCGAGCGCCGTGCTGATTCCTGACATAATGCTGCCGCCCGGCAGCTTGCAAGTTCGGGCGTGCCTGATTATGGTCCTGTATCGTCAAGTTCTGCCCCTGTGCGGCTATAGTGGCAGGCTTGAATCCAGTGATCCGCGAAGGCTACAAGGAGATCGCCTGTGCCCAGCGCCGCCAACTACCTGTTCACGAGCGAATCCGTGTCTGAAGGCCATCCGGACAAGGTATGCGACCGGATTTCCGATGCTGTCGTCGACGCTTTTCTGGGCGCGGATCCAGAAGCGCGGGTTGCCTGCGAAACACTGACAACGACCAACAGGATTGTCATAGCCGGCGAAGTGCGCGGGCCGGTTCCGCTGGTCGCCGACAGCGGCAACGTGGACAAGGCACGGATCGAAGAATGCGCGCGCGCGGCCGTCAAGGATATCGGATATGAGCAGGACGGTTTTCATTGGCGACATGCTGACGTAGAGGTGTATTTGCATGGTCAGTCAGGCGATATCGCCAGAGGTGTCGATGCGTCCGGCAACAAAGACGAGGGAGCTGGCGATCAGGGCATCATGTTTGGGTACGCCTGTAATGAAACCAGCGCCCTGATGCCTGCGCCGATCCACCTTTCGCATCAGATTCTGAAATCCCTGGCTGAAGCCCGCCACTCCGGTGCCGAGCCGCATCTAGGGCCGGATTCCAAGAGCCAAGTGACGTTGCAGTACGAGAATGGCAAACCGGTGCGCGCCACTTCCGTAGTCGTCTCCACACAGCATTCGGAAAAAGTCGATGTCGATCAAGTACGGGAGATTGTGCGGCCATACGTCGTAAATGTCTTGCCGGATGGTTGGATGTGCTCCGAGGATGAGTTTTATGTGAATCCGACAGGGCGCTTCGTGATCGGCGGTCCGGACGGCGATGCCGGTCTGACCGGTCGCAAGATCATCGTCGATACCTATGGCGGATCAGCGCCCCACGGTGGCGGCGCCTTCAGCGGCAAGGATCCGACCAAGGTGGACCGCTCCGCCGCATATGCTGCACGCTATCTGGCAAAGAACATAGTGGCGGCCGGATTGGCCGAGAAATGCGTGATTCAGCTGGCTTACGCGATCGGTATTTCCAGCCCGTTGTCGGTCTATGTGGATCTGGGTGGTACAGGCGAGGTGGATGAAGAAAAACTGTCTACCGTTCTGCAGGACATGGTCAATCTTTCGCCGCGAGGAATCAGGGAGCATCTAGGCCTGAACAAGCCAATCTACGAGCGAACAGCCGCCTACGGCCACTTCGGTCGCGCGCCCGATGAAGATGGCGGCTTTTCGTGGGAGCGGACAGGTCTGGCTGATGATCTCAAGCGGGCATTCTAGAGTCAGCGCAGATGCCTGTTCCGGGCCGTCAGCCCGACGCGATGGCGCTAAGCCGCGTTTTCATGGTCGACGACAGGGCCGGCCCCTGCGAAAAGGTCGGGCGCGACTGATTCAGACCCTGCTGCCAACCTTGTCGGTCACCCTGCCTGACACCGGGGCTCTGGACCTGGACCAGGTCTTCGGGCGGACAACAACAGAGGTCTGGTTGGAAATTGGATTCGGCTCTGGCGAGCATTTGGCTTGGCAGGCTGCGCATTACCCCAGTGTCAGCATCCTCGGATGCGAAGTGTTTGTCAATGGCGTTGCATCGCTTCTGCGCCATGTCCAAGACAAGGAATTGAAGAACATCCGCGTTTTCAATCAAGATGCGCATCATTTGTTGGCTGCATTGCCGGACAACAGCATTCGTCGTCTGTTTCTGCTACACCCCGATCCGTGGCCGAAACACCGGCATATCGCCCGGCGTTTCGTTCAGGAACAAAGTATCCGGCGCCTTGCGCAGTTGATGCAGAAAGGCGGAGATTTGCGGGTTGCCACTGATCATCCGACGTATCTGAGCTGGACGTTGCGGATGATGGCGCGGCAACCCTGGTTCGATTGGACTGCGACGACAGCGCGTGATTGGCTTTTCAGGCCCGACGACTGGCCGCAGACTCGATACGGGGCAAAGGCAGAGCGCGAAGGACGCCGCTGCACGTATCTTGGCTATCGCCGGAACCGGCAGCCCGCAGGCTAGATGCGGCGGCAAAACTCTTGCCAGAACATGGCGGGGGCCTATATTATCGTGCATAACAAAAAACCCGTTGGGTTCGATCAGGAACCTTGTGAAAAAGGGTGGGCCCTGCGGCCCGCTCTTTTTTGTTGTAGTAAACTGCACCGGTGGCGACGACGCCCGACAAACAGCGAAACTCGCATCGAAGATTCATGCAACTGACCGACCGCATTTCCGCCATGATTGAACCCGGCCTGGAAGCCATGGGTTATGAGGTCGTACGTGTACAGTTGAACGGTGCGCGCCACAGCCAAACGCTGCAGATCATGTGTGATCGACAAGACGAAACGCCGATCACGGTCGACGATTGCGCCAGGATCAGCCGCACGATTTCGGCGGTGCTGGATGTCGAGGATCCGATTGCCACGGGATACAATCTGGAGGTCAGTTCACCCGGTCTTGATCGGCCACTCACCCGGCCCAAGGACTTTGACCGGTATTCCGGCTTCGATATTCACATCCAACTGAGCACCGCGATCGGCGGACGAAAACGCTTCAAGGGAGTTCTTCAAGGCCTTGAGAACGGTTTCGTGAAACTGGCAACCGGTGACGGCAACATTCGCCTCGCCCTGGCTGATATCGAAAAGGCTAAGCTGGCCCTGACCGACGCGCTGATCGCCGCGGCGCAGAAACAGCAAGCCACAACGCACGCATGAGGGAAAGAGCATGAATGTTGCACCCACCCTGCACCGACCGGAGTTGATCCAGGTCGCTGACGCCGTGGCTCGCGAAAAAGGCATTGATAGGGAGGAGGTTCTGGATGCCATGGAACATGCCATCCAGAAGGCGGGTCGCTCGAAATACGGCCAAGAGCTGGATGTTCGTGCAAGCATCAATCGTACGAACGGCGAAATCCTGCTTGCCCGGTATCGCGAGGTTGCGGAGGAAATTGAAGACGAAGGTGCCCAGATCACCCCTGAACATGCGGCCAAGATCGACCCGAACAAGAAGATCGGAGAATTCATCATCGACCCGCTGCCGCCGATCGATTTCGGTCGGATCGCTGCTCAGACCGCTAAACAGGTGATTGTGCAGAAAGTCCGCGAAGCAGAGCGCGGCCGACAGTATGAGGAATACAAGGACCGTGTGAGCGAGGTTGTCCATGGTGTGGTCAAACGGGTCGAGTTCGGCCATGTAATGGTGGATCTGGGCCGAGCCGAGGCCATCGTCCGCCGCGATGAGTTGATCCCGCGTGAGAATTTCCGTCAGGGCGACCGCATTCGCGCCTACATCCATGACGTACGCCAGGAGCAGCGCGGACCGCAGATATTCCTTTCGCGGACTTTTCCACAATTTATGGCGAAACTGTTTACCCAAGAAGTGCCGGAAATCTATGACGGGATTATCGAGATCCGAGCGGTTGCCCGCGACCCAGGCTCTCGCGCCAAGATTGCAGTCATTTCGAACGACAGTTCCATCGACCCGGTTGGTGCCTGTGTCGGCATGCGTGGCAGTCGTGTTCAGGCGGTGGTACAGGAATTGCAGGGCGAAAAGATCGATATCATTCCATGGTCGGCCGATCATGCGACTTTCGTCGTGAACGCTCTGGCCCCGGCTGAAGTGACGAAGGTTGTGCTGGATGAAGACTCCGGGACCATCGAAGTGGTTGTGCCGGACGAACAACAAAGTCTGGCCATTGGCCGGCGCGGCCAGAACGTGCGCTTGGCTTCCCAATTGACCGGCTGGCACATCGACATCCTGACGGAAGAGGCCGAATCGGCCCGTCGGCAGGAGGAGTTCCGCTCCCGTAGCGCGATGTTCATCGAGGCGCTGGATGTGGATGACGTGATCGCTCATCTGCTGGTCACCGAGGGTTTCTCCACCATTGAGGAAGTCGCCTTCGTGCCGCTGGAAGACTTGATGGCAATCGAGGCGTTCGACGAAGATATCGCCGAAGCCCTGCGTGAGCGGGCCTGTGATTACTTGGAGCGCCGAGATGCCGATCTGACCGCAAAACGCAAGTCACTGGGTGTCAAGGACGCGATCGCAGAAATTGAGGGTCTGTCGCCGGCAATGCTTGTCCAGTTGGGAGAAGCGGGCGTCCGGGAAATCGACGATCTCGCCGACCTGAGTACCGAAGAATTGCGGTTCATCGTGATGTCGAAAGAAGTGAAGATTGCGCCGGACGATCTGGGCCATGTGAAGGAAGATCGTCGGGCGCGCCTGATCGCCGATCAAGAGCCGGCTGAGGACGGCAAGATCGACCTGACGCTCAATATGCTGAATTATCTGAAGCCGCACAAGCTGACGTCGTCCGTTCAGGCAAGCGCGCTGGACAACGACGAAGCTGAAGCCATCGTGATGTCGGCGAGGAAAATTGCCGGCTGGCTCACAGACGAGGATCTCACCGACACGGCCGACGACTGTGAAAGCGGTGGCAACACCGCTACAGAATAACAATCCCAGACCAGAGGGCTGTAATTATAGACGGACTGATACCAGCTTCTGACCTGACCGGGGTCGCCGCGCGCGGCAATGCAGAAACAACCGCCAATAATCGGCACTGTGTGGTAACTCGGAGAAGCGGGCCACGGACGGACCTGATCCGTTTCGTTGTGGCGCCGGACAGCACTCTGACGCCCGATCTGGCCGAGAACTTGCCAGGCCGTGGCCTTTGGGTCCTGGCGTCGCGAGCGGTTGTGGAAACCTGCGGCCTCGAGAAGGTCGTTTCTCGTGCTGCCCGGCGAAAGCTTTCCGTACCTGACCGGCTGGCCGACCGGCTGGAAGGTCTGCTACTGACGCGGTGCCAGAACTTGTTGGGTCTTGCTCGGCGGAGTCGCGCGGCGGCCGGAGGTTTTGGCGCGGCAAGGGATGCAGTGATGACCGGTAATGCGGCGCTGCTGCTGATCGCTCGGGATAGCGCTGGACGCGATGGCTGGGAGTTGGCGCGCCGAGCGCAGTCGCGATCGGTTCGAGTTTCCAGGGTGCTGGATGCGACGGAAATTGGCGCGGCGCTCGGTAGGGAACGGCAGGTATATGTGGCAATCGGCCCCGGTTCGCTAGCCGACAGGCTGGGGCGCGACCTGCACAGGCTTTCGGGGTTTCGCAGGATGCCGGTGGCGGGCGTGAAAACGGACAAGGAAGAAGCGGCCGAAGATGACGGCGATGCAATACGGGTTTTCGCGCAGGAACGGTAACGATGGCTGAAACCAAGCAAGACGACGAAAAAAAACCGCTGTCGCTGACGCGCCCAGGCCGGCTTGAACTGAAGAAGACGGTCGAGTCCGGTGTTGTGAAGCAGAGCTTTTCGCATGGCCGGTCCAAGACCGTGGCCGTCGAAGTCAAGAAAAAACGGACCTTCAGGCGTGGCGAAAGCGGCCGGATGGCAGAGGTCAAGGAAGAGGCGCAGGAAAGTGCTGAAAATGCCTTTGTCGAAAAGGATGCCGTCGGACCGGTTCTGAGTCAGGCTGAGCGTGCGGCGCGGATGCGCGCGTTGAAGCACGCCGACGCCTCACAGGCTGCAGATGATAGCCGGTCCTGGACCGACGACGAACGGCCCGAAATTCACTCGCCGGTTGGGAAGACGCCGTCAGAAAAGGCTGTGGATCAGACGGAAGCGCCACAACCCGATGTTGCAAAGGCAGAAGAGGCTGCTATTGAAGTGGCATCTGTGGTTTCGGCACAAGAAGAACAAGTTGACCCGAACGAGGAAAAGCCTTTGCACCGCTTTTCCGAGGAACGGGCAATGGCCGACGACTTGGCGCGGCAGCTGGCCTCAAAGGAACTGGGGGTCGGCTTTACGCCCAGCAACAAGGTAGCGCCGAAGCCTGCAGCGCGGCCGGCGACCTCGGCGTCTGCCGATCGTGGACACAGCCCTGCGGAGCTGCGCCCAGACGATGAGGACCGTGATGTCCGTCGGCGCCGAGCCGAGCCCAAGCGGCCGGCGGCCGGCAAAAGAAATGAACCGCGCCGACGGACCGGTCGTTTGACGATCACCCAAGCATTGGAGATCGGCGATGCGGGTATGGAGCGCAAGAGATCTGAGGCTGCAGCGCGCCGGCGGCGTGAAAAAGAAAAGCAGCGGGCGCAGCAAGGGCCGATTGAGCATCGCAAGCAAGCGCGCGAAGTCATTGTCCCTGAAACAATCACGGTCCAGGAACTGGCAAGTCGGATGGCCGAAAAGGCCGCCGATGTGGTCAAGTCCCTGATGAAGATGGGGGTCATGGCGACCATGACCCAGTCCATTGATGCCGACACGGCGGAACTGATCGTCGAGGAACTGGGGCACAAGATAAAGCGCGTGTCCGAAGCTGATGTCGAAATCGGGCTGGAAGGCGCGCCGGATCCTGAGGAAATGATGCAGCCTCGTGCGCCGGTGGTGACCATAATGGGCCATGTCGACCACGGGAAGACAAGCTTGTTGGACGCGTTGCGCGAAACCGATGTGGCGGGTCGAGAAGCTGGCGGCATCACCCAGCACATCGGCGCCTATCAGGTGAAACTGGCAAGCGGCGATCGAATCACTTTTCTTGATACGCCGGGCCATGCCGCCTTCACCGAAATGCGTGCCCGCGGTGCGACGGTGACAGACCTCGTGATATTGGTTGTTGCTGCGGACGATGGCGTGCAGCCGCAAACGATTGAGGCCATCGCTCACGCCAAGGCGGCTGATGTGCCGATCATTGTTGCGGTGAACAAGATCGACGCGAAAGGTGCTGATTCGAATCGGGTGATGACGGAATTGTTGCAGCACGACATCCAGGTTGAGCCGATGGGCGGCGAGGTTCTGTGTGTCGAAGTTTCGGCCCGGGAAAAAACGAACCTGGACAAGCTGGAGGAAGCCATCCTTCTCCAGGCCGAACTGATGGACATGAAGGCAAACCCGGTCCGGGAAGCCCAAGGTGTGGTCGTGGAAGCCAGGCTGGAACGCGGCCGGGGCTCCGTTGCCACCGTCCTGGTCCAGCGCGGCACGTTGCAGGTTGGCGATATTTTTGTCGTAGGCCAAGAATGGGGCAAGGTACGCGCCTTGGTCAATGACCGTGGCGAAAATATCAAGGAGGCGGGTCCGTCCTTGCCGGTGGAGGTGTTGGGTTTGAACGGAACGCCCGCCGCCGGCGACGATTTCGCGGTGATAGGCGACGAGGCGCGGGCGCGGGAAATCTCCCAGTATCGCCAACGGACAGCCAAGAAGGCCTCAGGTGGCTCGCGGAGTTCGGTCGAACAGATGTTCTCCAAGATCCAGGCGGGCGAAGCAAAAGAACTGCCGGTTCTTCTCAAGACCGACGTTCAGGGCTCTTCAGAAGCCATTGCCGGCATGCTGGAGAAACTGTCGAGTGACGAAGTGAAGGTTCGTGTCCTGCATGCCGGCGTGGGCGCGATCAGCGAAGCGGATATCACGCTTGCCAAAGCCTCGAGCGCGATGATCATCGCGTTCAACGTGCGCGCCAACAATCAGGCCCGAACCCTGGCCGAACGCGACGGCATCGACATCCGCTATTACTCGATCATCTATGACATCAACGATGATGTCAAAACGATGCTGTCAGGCATGTTGGCCCCGGAAATTCGCGAAACTTTCTTGGGCTACGCCGAGATTCTGGAGGTCTTCCGCGTGTCGAAGGTGGGTAACGTCGCCGGATGCCGAGTGACCGAAGGCATCGTGCGTCGTGGGTCCGGTGTACGCCTGCTGCGCGACAATGTCGTGATTCACGAAGGCAAGCTGTCGACTCTGAAACGCTTCAAGGACGAGGTAAAAGAAGTCCGTGGCGGGATGGAATGCGGGATGTCCTTCGAAAATTACCAGGACATTCGCGTCAGCGATCAAGTCGAATGCTTCGAAGTGGAAGAGGTGCGGCGCAAGCTTTAGGCCGCACAGTCGTGCTGCTGTCAATCTGGAGACGTCAGAGATGAGTGCAGCTAATCTGCCTACCCAACGTCAACTGCGCGTTGGCGAAGAGATTCGCCGCGCTGTGGTTCAGATACTGGCTGAGGGATCTTTCCGCGATCCGGCGCTGCAGAATGTGTCGATCACGGTTAGTGAAGTCCGGCCGGCCAACGATCTGAAAACTGCAAAAGCATTCGTATATCCGCTGGGCGGCGGATCGCCAGAAGCGGTGTTGAACAGCTTGAACCGGGCTTCGGCCTATGTGCGTGGGCGGCTGGGCAAGATCATCCGTCTGAAATTCACGCCTAAAATCACTTTTTTGCTCGACCAATCGTTTGATATGGCGAGCACCGTGAACGACATGTTGCAGGATGCGCGCGTTGCTCAAGATCTGGAGGCCGATTCAGATCGCCCGAACGATGGCGCGTAAACGGCGCGGTCAACTGGTTCATGGCTGGGTGAATGTCGACAAACCGCTGCATCTGACCTCAGCTGCGGCAGTCTGCATTGTGCGCCGTGCATTCGACGCACAAAAGGCCGGACATTGTGGGACGCTGGACCCACTCGCAACGGGCGTACTCCCCATCGCCTTGGGCGAGGCTACGAAGACGGTGCCCTTCGTAATGCATGGATCTAAGGGCTATCGGTTCAAGGTTCAGTGGGGCGAAGCCAGGACGACGGATGATCGCGAAGGCGCGGTGACCGAAACGAGTGCTCATCGGCCTGCCCGATCCGAAATCGTGCGAATGATTCCCCGTTTCGTCGGCGAGATCAATCAGGTACCGCCCAGGTTTTCTGCCGTAAAGATCGGAGGACGGCGGGCTTACGAACTTGCTCGTTCCCGGAAGGAGGTTGACATCAAGCCGCGGCGCGTGATTGTCCACGCATTGCGTCTGGTCGATATTGTCGGTCCTGACGAAGCTGTCTTCGCGGTCGACTGTGGCAAGGGAACCTATATCCGGAGCTTGGCGCGCGATCTGGCCGCCTCTCTGGGGACAGTGGGCCACATCAGTTGCCTGCGGCGCACATATTGCGGACCATTTCGCGACTGCGACGCGATTCCACTGGAAAAACTCGCCCGATCATGCCATATGAATTCTCTGCAATATCGCGGCAGTGACGGGGTGCCTATTGATTTGGCGGCCTGTCTATTGCCGGTCGCAAGGGCGCTGGACGACATCCCGGCCCTGATCGTGACCAAAAGTGAGGCCGGACGGATTCGAAACGGACAAGCTATACCGGTCCTCCGCACCGACAATCGCCAGCAGACCAAAGACTTTCCGAACCATGCCAATCTGTGTGCGTTGCTGGATGGCCAAGTGATCGCGCTGATGCGGTTGGAGGGCCGTATGGCCCAACCGATGCGGGTTCTCAATCTCTAGCCCTGAAGGAAGCGCCTGATGTCGATTACCGCTGAGCGAAAGCAGGAACTGATCAAGGAATACGGCCGGAAGGACGGCGACACGGGGTCGCCGGAAGTCCAGGTCGCTGTCCTGACCGAACGCATTCGTAACCTCACTGACCATCTGGGTGATCACAAGAAGGATCACCACTCCCGTCGCGGCCTGCTGATCATGGTGGGCCAGCGTCGCCGGCTGCTCGATTACCTGAAGAACAAGGACGTAAGCCGGTATGCATCGCTGATCGAAGGTCTTGGCATTCGCCGCTAGACTGCTTGGCCCGGCCATTTTGGCTCTGCATTGATTCAGCTTTTCCGTGACGAAGAGCGCATGAAGGACCCGCTGGCAATCCGGCTGACGGGTAACATAAGGTATACAGGATATCCCCACATGTTTGACATTTGCAAACGCTCCATCGAATGGGGCGGCCGCACCCTGACGCTCGAAACCGGACGGGTCGCCCGTCAAGCCGATGGCGCTATGTTGGCAAGTTACGGCGAAACCACCGTACTGGCTACGGTCGTTGCCGAAAAAAGCGCCCGCGAAGGAATCGATTTCTTCCCGCTTTCCGTTCATTACATGGAAAAGACCTATGCCGCCGGCAAGATTCCTGGCGGCTTTTTCAAACGCGAAGGTCGTCCTAGCGAAAAGGAAACGCTGGTATCGCGCCTGGTCGACCGGCCAATCCGGCCGTTGTTTGCTGACGGATTCCGGAACGAAACACAGATCATGATCCAGGTCATGAGTTACGACATGGAGAATGATGCCGATATTCTGGCATTGATCGCTGCGTCAGCTGCGCTGACCGCCTCCGGCATTCCGTTCATGGGACCGATCGGCGGAGCCAAGATCGGCTATATCAACGGCGATTATGTCCTGAACCCGACCTTCGATCAGCTTGACGAGTCGGATCTGGAACTGGTTGTGGCCGGCACGCAGGAAGGCGTGCTGATGGTCGAATCCGAAGCTCAGGAACTCAGCGAGGAGGTGATGTTGGGTGCTGTAAGCTTCGGACATGACAGTTTCCAGCCGGTGATCGACATGATCATCAAGATGGCCGAAGAATGCGCCAAGGAACCTTGGCAGGTGCCGGCACCGCCGCCGGCTCTGAAAGAAGTCGATAGCGCCTTTCGATCAGCCGGCATCGATCGTGAACTGCGCGACGCCTACAAGGAGCGAGTCAAGCAGGAACGTCAATCCAGGATCAGTGCCGTTCGCGAAAACGCAGCAGCATTAGTCGAAGGCAATGAAGAGCGCGCCGCCGTCGCCGGAGATGTGCTCAAGAAGCTGGAGAAGGAGATCGTGCGGGGTGATATCCTGGATACTGGTAACCGTATCGACGGTCGCGATACCAAAACTGTCCGCCAGATTGTGGCGGAAGTAGGCGTGCTGCCGCGGACCCATGGCTCCGCCCTGTTTACCCGGGGCGAAACCCAGGCGTTGGTGACCGCCACACTGGGGACGGGCCAGGACGAACAGATCATTGATGCGATGGAGGGCGAGTACCGCGAGAACTTCCTGTTACATTACAACTTCCCACCATTCTCGGTTGGTGAGACGGGACGCGTCGGCTTTACCGGCCGTCGGGAAGTGGGCCACGGCAAGCTGGCGTGGCGCGCAGTGCGCCCACTTTTGCCAAGCGAAGAAGAGTTTCCCTATACGATTCGTATCGTTTCCGAAATTACGGAATCCAATGGTTCCTCGTCGATGGCGACGGTCTGCGGTTCCTCGCTTGCCATGATGGATGCCGGCGTGCCGATCAAGTCACCGGTCGCGGGCATCGCCATGGGTCTGATAAAGGAAGGCGACCGGTTTGCCGTCCTGTCCGACATCTTGGGCGACGAGGATCATCTGGGTGACATGGACTTCAAGGTTGCTGGCACCAGCGAGGGCGTGACGTCGCTCCAGATGGATATCAAGATTACGTCCATCACCAAGGAAATCATGCAGATTGCCTTGGATCAGGCGCGCGACGGCCGGCTGCATATCTTGGGTGAAATGGCCAACGCCCTGACCGTTTCGCGCGAGAATGTCAGCGCCAATGCACCACGGATCACGACGGTCCAGATTAACAGGGACAAGATCCGCGACATAATCGGCACTGGCGGCAAGGTCATCCGTGAGATCACCGAGCAGACAGGCACCAAAATCGATATCGACGACGACGGCACCATCAAGATCGCCGCGACGGATCAGGATGCTACAGATGCGGCGATCAGGTGGATTAACAACATCGTCGCCGAACCGGAGTCAGGCAAGATATATACCGGTAAAGTCGTCAAGGTAATGGACTTCGGCGCCTTCGTGAACTTCTTGGGCGCAAAGGATGGCTTGGTGCATATCAGCGAACTGGCTGACGGCCGGGTCGGCAAGGTGACCGACATTGTCAACGAAGGCGATGAAGTGAAGGTATATTGCATCGGTTTCGACGACCGCGGCAAGGTCAAGCTGTCGATGCGCAAGGTGGACCAGAAGACTGGCGAGGAACGGATGGATGTCGAAGTGCCCGACCCGCGCCGTGGCGGTCGCGGGCCGCGCCAGGATCGAGGTTTGCGCCGGCGGGACTGACCGGTCGCAATGGTCTTGCCCGTGAAAAGGCTCGAATCCCCGCGATGTTTTCTGAGAGTTGGTTGCGATGATGGTGCCTGATTGCTGAGGCGCGTATTTCATGCATTCCGCCTCCACTATTGATCATGGCGATGGCGCGCGCCGAACAACAAGTTGGCAAGTCAATCCAAGGTGGGCCAATACAAGGCTGTTCCTGACAGGATTTCGCGTTTGGTTGATCGCGAATGATTATCTGGCGACAAACTCGTAACCCCACGACAAATGCCCGACAATTGGCGCTCGTTGTATCTCCCTTACGGCTCTTGGCTGCGGCGGCTGCCGGGACGGTATTCGATCGCCGCAACGTGCTACGCTCGTGATCCGGATCTATCGGTAGAGCGGATCGAACTGGTCTTGACTGCCGACTTTACGCGGGGCACCTCCATGGTCGACGATCCACCGAGGGCGCCGGCGCTACTGCGGATATGAGGTATTTGAAGTGTCTTCATGATCCGCCCGGACATAATGGCCGCTCGTCAGCAACAAGACGAATTTCTTGGCGTTTTCCGAAACAGGTTCCTATATGGGTTGATCAGGGACAGGTTGACCTGTCAGGCGCGTCTATATTTCCCTTGGATTTGCCGTTATCGACCCAACGACGGCATGCGCGGGGCTCTGACGCGCCGTCCCGGACCGCCAACACGCCGATGACAACGTTGCTTGCCGAAACCCGCATGACTGATTTTCGTAACCGCAGTTCATTCGAATACGATGATCTAATCGCTTGTGGTCATGGAGCGCTGTTTGGCGAAGGCAATGCCCGCCTGCCACTACCGCCGATGCTGATGTTCAATCGAATCATCAACATCACAAGAGATGGCGGTGCGTATGATAAGGGCGCTATCACGGCCGAATTTGATATCAGACCCGACATGTGGTTCTTCGAATGCCATTTCGAGGGTGATCCGGTAATGCCGGGCTGCCTGGGCGTCGACGCCCTGTGGCAACTGACCGGCTTCTACCTGGGCTGGCTGGGCCACTCCGGCAAGGGCCGAGCCCTGGGCGTGGGCGAAGTGAAGTTTTCGGGCATGGTGATCCCGACCGTCGAAAAGGTTACTTACAAGATCGACTTCCGCCGTGTAATCGCGCGGAAACTGATCCTGGGTCTGGCCGATGGCCAGGTTCTGGCCGACGGAGAAATCATTTTTACGGCCAAGAACCTCCGGGTTGGCCTGTTTACCGATTGACAGAGGATGTGGATGAGGCGCGCGGTTATCACGGGTATCGGTATCGTCTCGTCGATTGGCAATAATCGCGCTGAGGTGACGAAGTCGCTGCGTGAGGGTCAATCAGGCATCGAATTTTGCGAGACGTACAAGGAACGGGGCTTCCGCAGCCATATTAACGGCTCTATCAAAATGGACGCTGACAAATCCGTGGACCGCCGATTGCGGCGTTTCATGGGTGATGGCGCTGTCTATAACTATGTCGCAATGGAAGAAGCGATTTGTGACGCCGGTTTGGAGCCGAATGAGGTTTCGAATGAAAGGACAGGCCTGATCATGGGGTCCGGCGGGCCGTCCACCCGCAACCAGGTGCTGGCGGCAGATCTGTTGCGCGAAAAGGGTACGAGCAAGAAGATTGGCCCCTTCATGGTGCCGAGGACCATGTCGAGCACAAATTCGGCGACCCTTGCGACGCCATTCGGCATCAAGGGTATCAATTATTCCATAACGTCCGCCTGTTCCACTAGCGCTCATTGTATCGGCAACGCGCTGGAGCAGATTCAGCTAAACAAACAGGACATCGTTTTTGCTGGCGGCGGCGAGGAACTGCACTGGTCCCTGTCGATGCTGTTTGATGCAATGCCCGCCCTGTCATCCGGCTATAACGATATGCCAGAAAAGGCCTCGCGCCCGTTCGACATCAATCGGGACGGGTTCGTGATCTCCGGCGGCGGTGGGTGCGTGGTTGTCGAAGAACTGGAACACGCCAAGGCTCGTGGCGCCAGGATATACGGTGAGATCGTCGGCTATGGGGCGACAAGCGACGGCTTCGACATGGTACAGCCTTCTGGCGAAGGTGCGGAGCGTTGCATGAAGATGGCGCTAGACCACATGGATGAACCGGTGAATTACATCAACACCCACGGCACCTCGACGCCCGTTGGCGATGCCAAGGAACTGGAGGCGATCAAGGCGGTCTTTACGAATGGCAAGGGCAACAAGAGCAATCAGCGGCCGTATATCAACTCAACTAAATCACTGACCGGCCACGCGCTGGGTGCCGCGGGCGTCCACGAGGCGATCTATGCCCTTCTCATGCTGAACGATGACTTTGTTTCGGCTTCTGCCAACCTGGACGATCCGGACCCTGCCGGCGAAGGCCTGTTGCTGGTCACGGAGCGCGTCGACAACGCTGACTTGTACCAGGTGATGACTAACAGCTTCGGCTTTGGCGGCACGAACTGCAGTCTGATCTTTCGTCGGCACAATACCTGACGTCAGTTTTCGAGCCTTGTTCCCTTCCCTTGTGAGTAGACCAAATTACGCCATCCTGGGCAGGCGTCATCACTAGGCCCGGAACCTGGGACACCGGTGAAGCGCGAATCAGCCTGTGTGAGCCCCTTACGCACGGGGGACGAGGTCTAGGACGGGCTCTCGGAGAGCGGTATCACTGGCATGAACGCGGCGGGCGGCTGGGTCAACCGGCCTTGCAGTTTCTCGGCAGGAACCACACGTCACCCCCTCCTCCAGCCGCCGGGTCGGTCCGGTGACACCCTCCCAGCCATGGCCCTTGCCGCCGGTGGCGACCCTGTACGGCGGCAGGGACGACAGGAGGGTCTCCAGACATTGGCGCCGCCGCCGCGCTCCATGAAACTGTCGTCAGGGAGGGGAACGCTGATCAACGCGCCCGCATTACAGGTGCATTGCGCCGTGCCGCTGCCGCCGGTCAGCCGATTGTTCATTTTACACAGCCACCGGTAGCGAGTGTTCGTCGGGTGGTGGCTGCAATACTCGGAGGCGCTTCGGCCCTCTCTCAAGGGCCATTCTCTGGGGGTTGCCGGGCGCGATCCCGGCCCTCAGTGACCGGACTGTTGGTGTGCAGGACGCCGAAGACCGGCACTTGGTCAATCCTCAGGATTTTCCCCGGCGCGGACGCCGCCAGCGGCTTCTCGTTTGGCCTGCGAAACGTCCGCCGCCGCGAGGGCCGCTACCTGTTGCGTGCCGACATGGTCGCCGATGCCCCCGCCGCGATTCTGGCGTCAGCCATCGTACCAGGTTGTGCCAGCCCTTTTCGCTCCA
>JAPOST010000187.1 GCA_026709535.1 Rhodospirillaceae bacterium | reverse complement strand
ATGTCTGTCCAGCAACAGGCCGTAATCAATACAGACATGCTGCCCGATATGGAGCGCCTTCCGGCAATCCGTCAAAGAAACCTGCTGGTCACAAAGCGCAACTGCACGGACTTTCTTCCGATAGCAGTCAGGGCACTCGTCAACCACAACAATGTAAAGAAAGCGCTGTCGCTTAGCTGCGTACTCCAGCCGTCGACCGGCGCGGCGGGTCAACAAACGGTATCGACAGGTCAAATGCACGACTGATTGTACCACAAAGTTCAAACTGAACTGTTACCAGACATTAGCACAATTGGGCGACGCTTGCACGACCACAACCGCCTCGTCGAAGACCCCGGCGTTCGTATTGGCCGGGGTCGGCAGTGGGGCCAGTGCACTGAATTGCGCAGCGTCCTGGTCACGATGTCCGGGGCGGTGCGTGGAGGTGCCAGACGATCGAAGGCCTGACGGAGGTATTCTCTAACGGAAATGCTATCACCTATGTGAACTGTCGCGAAGCAAAGTCGATGTCCATCTGGTGCCCGCGTTGTTGGCGGCGCCGCATTCGCCGGATACGGCTGGAATCGCCGCGGGGACCGCGGAAAACCCTGCTCAGGGCTCGAGCGCCAAACAGATGGCGCAGTCGCACGTCGGCGGACTGAAATGGCTTACGCCCACAGCCACGTCACCGATTCGGTCCGCGCGCTTGAAGACGGGCTCAAACAAATCGATCACACCATTCTCCAGATAGCGACGCAGGGCGTAGGCGCAGAGGTCCGCGGTCTGAACCATGCGGGTCAATTTGCTGTCGACGAACATGGGCGTTTTACGTCACCGAAGCAGCCTTGGATCGGCCTTTGAGTCGACCTTCGAAGGCTGGCTGTCGATGATGGGCAACGTTGCGGAGAACCCAATCCGGTAATTCAACAGGTTAGAGAGCAGCGCTGCGTATGTGTAGGCCACGGCGGAGGTCGAGACATGAACGGTGCTGCCGGAACGCAAGTCCAGCATGGGGATGCCCGAATCTGGGCCCCGATACTTGTTGCGGGTGCGCAGCCGCGGGCCCGCCGCTGCGGAGTACGATACGCGGCGTCTGCTGGCGGGACATCGGATTCTGCGAAGGCTGTCGCAGGGCAGAGGCAATCCCGGAAGTGACGCTGACGCGACGAAACGCAGCTATGTGCTGAATAAGAACCTTGCGCCATTGCTGGGCTTCCGTTCCACCTTTGGTGCCGATGCGGCGCCGCGCAAACATGAGAGCGATGGCGGAAGGTATTGACCCGATGAGTCGTCGGGAGACTGGGAACTGGTTGGGAATGCTCATGCATCACAAGCATCCTCGGCCGATGCTGACCGCTCTGAGTGACCAGCGCCCGGGACGTGATCGCCTCGCCTTGGCCAGAGAGCCGTTTAATGTTTGGGGTTCATAAAGAATGGCGAAACGGCACCAATCGCTCATCACGCCAGACGATGCCTTCAGACAACAGATACACCATGACCTGTCCGTTATCCAACGATTCCAAAGGAATTGGGATGGAAACAGCGACAAACGCATGTCGCTGAAAAGAATTCCAGAAGAAATGGTCAACCGACTAACGCACATGCGGTTGAAACCGGCTCAGACCCTCCGCCATGTCCCGACGCTGAATTTCCGGGGCATGCGGCAGCTGAAAGTCGAACGGAAGCTGAGCACTGCTCCCTGAACCACGTGGCGGGAGCGGGGATTGTCGACGGCGCTGTTGCATCCGGGCTACAAGCCGGGAATGCAAACCCGATTGGCCGTGGTGACCCGGCGTGTGACCGCAGCCAACTGGAGAGGACAAACCAGATGCTTGACATTCCGAATTCCAACTTCCTGAAGGAAAACAACGCCAAGCAGGTTTGGCACCCGATGGCACATCCCAACGAAATGGAGGCCATCCCGCCGCGGATCATCGTTTCAGGCGAAGGGGTGCGGATCACCGATCTGGAAGGAACCACCGTGGTCGACGCGGTCGCCGGCCTGTGGAACGTGAATCTCGGCTATTCCTGCGAACCGATCAAACAGGCGGTCGCCAGCCAGTTGGCGCGGCTGCCCTACTATGCCGGCTTTCGCGGCACGACCCATCCAGGCATCATCGAACTGGGCTATCGGCTGACGGAAATCCTGAAGCCGGAAGACATGCGACGGTCCATGTTCACCTCGGGCGGCTCGGATTCGGTCGAATCGGCGCTGCGGATTGCCCGACAGTACTGGAAGGTACGTGGCAAGCCGGATCGGACCAAGTTCCTCTCTCTCAAGAAGGGTTATCACGGCACCCATTTCGGCGGCGCGTCCGTCAACGGCAACAGCAATTTCCGCCGGGCATACGAGCCGTTGATGCAAGGCTGTTTCCACGTTCCAGCACCGTTCGCCTATCGCAACCCTTTCGACGAAACCAACCCGGAGCGTCTGGCCGACCTGTGTCTGGCTGCGCTGGAAGACGAGATACGGTTTCAGGATCCGGAGACGATTGCTGCCTTCATCGCCGAGCCGGTCCAAGGCGCCGGCGGCGTGATCGTCCCGCCGCCAACCTACTGGCCGAAACTGCGGGAAGTTCTCGACAGCTACGATATCCTGCTGATCGCCGACGAGGTGGTCACCGCTTTCGGCCGCACCGGTAACTGGTTCGGTAGCCGCGGCTGGGGCGTGAAACCGGACATGATATGCATCGCCAAGGCGATCACCTCCGGCTATTTCCCGCTCGGCGCTTGTGTGGTGAACGCCCGGATCGAGGAGGCGTTCAAAAGCAGCAACGACATGCTGGGCACCATTTTCCACGGCTACACCTATGCCGGCCATCCGGTCGGCTGTGCCGCGGCGCTTGCCTGCATGGACGAGACCTTCAGACTCGATCTGCCGGGCAATTCCCGAGTCGAAGGCGATTATCTGCTGACCTGCCTGCGAACTCTGGAGGCCAGGCACGAAACCGTGGGCAGCGTGCGTGGCAAGGGACTGATGCTGGCGCTGGAAATCGTCAGCGACCGGGAGGAAAAGACTCCGGCCGGGCCGCAATATGTCAGCGAACTGGCGAAGCTGGGCTATGAGAACGGCGCCCTCGTCCGGGTCGCCGGGAACATCATGATCCTGTCACCGCCACTGGTGATCACGCGGGCGGATTCCGACGCCATTGTCGGAGCGATCGACGCTGCGCTGAGCCTCAACAAGCTTGATCCTGCGACCTGAACCGCTGCGCCTGAGGACACTGGCCGGTTTTCCACGCTCTGGGATCAGCAGTGCGGGTAATCAGGGTAACGATCGCAACGTCGGGATATCCAGCGGCCGCCTATGTTGTATCCCGCCTGACATCGAAGCGGCCATCCAGCAGATCGAACAGGCGCGCCATGGCCGCCGCCCGATCAAAGTCTTCCAGAGATCCCATCATCTTGCGCCCGTTTGCAACCCGTTTGTGCCCGGTCGCATCCATTGCGCCAGCCCCCTCGGCGACCTGCTTCATCTCTTCCATGTCGCCATTGCAATGAAGCGCGACATCGCAACCCGCGGCGCGGCACTGCTGCGCTCGGGCAGCAAACGCACCGTTCAGCGCCGCCATCGAGAGATCGTCACTAAGCAGAAGGCCCTGGAAACCGATTTGGCCGCGTATGACTGTCCTGATTACCGTGGGAGAGAACGTTGCTGGCTTGGTTGGATCAATCGCTGAATAGACGACATGCGCCGTCATCGCCCACGGCATGGCGGCGAGGGTTCGGAACGGAACGAAATCCGTTTCCTCAAGCGTCACACGAGACGTCTCGACGACCGGAAGATCCAGGTGACTGTCTGTGGTCGCACGGCCATGGCCCGGAATGTGCTTGATGACCGGTAAAACGCCAGCGGCCAGAAGCGCGTCACAAACAGCGGTCCCTAACACCTCAACCCGGGAGGGAATGTCGCCGTACGCCCGGTCCCCGATGACGTCATGCGCGCCAACCACCGGTACATCAAGGACTGGCGCGCAATCCACATCGATGCCAAGAGAGACGAGGTCGTCGGCGATCAACTGCGTATTAAGACGTACCGCTTCGACGGCGCGGGTCGGCGCGCTGGCGTAAAGGTCGGCGAACACGCCCGCCGGCGGCGCTCCGTACCAGTGCGGTGGTTTCAGGCGGGCGACCCTGCCCCCTTCCTGGTCGATCAGGACGGGCGCGTCACCACGGCCAACGCTATCCCGAAGATCCGCAACAAGGGCGCGTGTCTGGTCCGGCGTCTTGACGTTGCGGGCGAACAAGATGAAACCCAAGGGATTCACACGGCCGAAAAAGCGGCGCTCCGCTTCCCTCAGCCGGGCCGAGGCGCACCCCAGGATCGTCGCCCCGACGGGCATGGCAGATTATCCGCTGACAAGAATGCAGTTGACGCGGCGGCGGGCCAGGGAGCGGCACAATCCGCGTGCAGAGCGTTTGGCACGCATCGGACCGACCTGCAGACGATAGAAAACGCCCCGCGCCCCCAAATCCACCCGTTCGATCATCATGTTCAACTGGCTCAGAAGGCTGGCGTGCTTGCGCTTCAATCCGCGCCAGTGCCGCTGAGCGGTCGTTCGCGACCGAAAGGCGCCCAACTGAACGCGAAAGGAGCCTGCCGCCTTTCTGTCGCGCGGCAGACCACCGACCGTGTTCCGCCCGCCGCGACCGGCGTCACTCGCGCCCGGTGACATCCGACCGCGCAGTCGGTCGACGTCGGCAATGAGATCGGGCTGCCGCTGGCAGGTCGGACCGCTCGCCACCAAAGATCCAGGCGCTTTCCGGCCCTTCTGCGGAGCCAGAAAATCTTCGACCACAGCTTTCCGACCATCCCTCCGGTGCGCGCTTGCGAACTGGCGGTAAACTTCGCGGTTCTGGTGCGGCAGCACATGGCCGCCCGGATCAGCCGGCCGGATCTTGACCGGACCGGCCGCTGCGCGAATCAACGGAACATCGTTCTTGTCAACGGTATCGGTCTGAGTGCGCCCCCCGTCGCTGGCAAGCAAATACACGCCGCCCAGAACGACAGCAGTGATGGCGCCGACCCCGACGAGCCACTTGTAGGCAGTGGCCAGCCAGCTCCGGTTCTTCAACCCATCGCGGTCAAGATCGTCGTCGTACCTGTCGTCGATCACCGCATTTCCTCTGCTGGCTCGACCCCGAACAGGATCAGACCCGAAGCGATGACGGTTGCCACGGCCTTCACCATGGCGAGCCGGGCCAGTGTAAGCGAGTGATCATCGTCCCGAACAAAACGTAAATCGGGCTCTTCGCGCCCCCGGTTCCAGTGTACATGAAATTCAGAAGCAAGATCATACAAGTAATAGGCGATTCTATGTGGCTCGTGTGTTTTGGCTGCACCTTCAATTACTCTCGGCCATTCTGATAGCTTCTTCATTAGACTTAATTCACCTTGGTCCGTCAAGGTATCGAACCGCGCGCCGATCAAGGCCCGCTCGCTCAGGTTCAGGTTCGGTATGGCCTCCCTGGCCTGCCGGAACACCGAGTGCGACCGGGCATGGGCATACTGGACGTAAAAGACCGGATTGTCCTTCGATTGCTCGGTGACCTTCTGGAAATCAAAGTCAAGCGGCGCATCGTTCTTGCGCGTCAGCATCGCGAAGCGAACGACGTCCTTGCCGACCTCGTCGACGACCTCGCGAACCGTTACCACGTTACCGGCGCGCTTGGACATCTTGATGACCTCGCCATCGCGGATCAGACGCACGAGCTGGATAACCTTGACATCCAGTGTTGCCGAGCCTTCCGTGACCGCTGCGACAGCCGCCTTCATGCGCGGAATGTAGCCTTGGTGGTCTGCGCCCCAGACATTTATGAGATGGTTCGCTCCACGCTTGTGCTTGTCCAGGTGGTAGGCGATATCGGATGCGAAGTAGGTCCAGTCGCCGTTCGATTTCTTGAGCGGCCTGTCGATGTCGTCGCCAAATTCCGTTGCGCGAAACAGGGACTGCGGCCGCGGCTCCCAATCGTCCGGGATCTTGCCTTTCGGCGGTTCCAGGACGCCGGTGTAGATCAAGCCGCGTTTTTCCAGATCCGCGAATACCGTCTCGACAGCGCCAGCTTCGATCAGGGACTTTTCGGACGTGAAGACCGCGTGGTTGACGCCAAGATCCACGAGATCTTGCCTGATCCGGTCCATCATGTAGGTCGCGGCAAAATCGCGAGCCCAGGTGCGCACGGCAGGGTTGTCCGCCGCCGGGTCGGGCCGTTCTGCATCCGGCAGCGCGAGTGCCGTTTCTGCTGCGTCGATGACCTCTTGGCCGGGATAGAGCCCTTCGAAACTGTCTTCCGGGATGTCTTCGCCCCGAAACTGGCGCATCCGCTTCAGAAGCGATTCGGCCAGGTTATCCACCTGTCCGCCCCAGTCGTTGATGTAGTACTCCCGCGTGACCGCGTATCCGACCTTTTCCAACAGGGCAGCCAAGGCATCACCAAACACAGCGCCACGGGCGTGGGCGACATGAAGCAAACCGGTCGGATTCACACTCACATATTCGACATTGACCGCTGCTCCCCGACCCAGATCAGTATCGCCATAGGCCATGCCTGCTTCAAGGATGAGTGCCACCTGCGCCTGCCAAAAGGCATCGGAAATCCGGATATTGATGAAACCCGGGCCGGCCACCTCGACGGTCTCCACGTTGTCCAGAGATTCCAGACAGGGGGCGATCTTCTCCGCCAGATCCCGCGATCTGGTCCCGGCCGCCTTCGACAAAACCATCGCCGCGTTGGTTGCCATGTCGCCATGGCCGGAATCGCGTGGCGGCTCGCAACTCACGCGGGAAAAATCCAGGTCCGCCGGCAGCGCGCCGGCCTGGACCACCGCATTCAACTCCGCCACGATCTCATCGCGGAAATGGCGAAATACATTCATGAGACGATGTCCGTTGGAAGTCGTCAGAGAGGCGCCGTTCAGAGATCGACAGTGAACAGGCGGGCATGTTCGTCCAGCGCGAACCGATCAGTCATCCCGGCAATATAGTCAGCGATGATCCGTGCGCGCCGCGGCTCATCGCCCGCTTCCGCCAGATCGCACCATGGTGCCGGCATGACTTGCGGCTCTTCGAAGAAATGCTCGAACAGGCCATAAAGGACCCGACACGCCTTGTCTCCCGTGCCCCGGACGGACCGGTGGGCATACATGTTGTCAAACAGGAAGTCCTTTAGCAGTTTTTCGTTGGCAGCCATCGCGGCGGAGAAAGTCGCCGTGGCATGCTTCCGGACGCGTATGTCGGCAGAAGATGTTGGTCGGATTTCCGCCAGACGCCGTCGAGTCTCCGCCAGCAGGTCATCCATCATCAGGGATATCAGGCGCCGGTTGGCTTCGTGAGCCAGGCGTTGTTCTTCCAGATTCGGATAACGGTCGAGAACAGCGCGGAAGGCGTCATCAATGAACCCGATCTGTCTTACATCGCTGATCCGGAACAGGCCGGCGCGCAACCCGTCATCAAGATCGTGGTTGTTGTAGGCGATATCGTCGGCCAACGCCGCGACTTGCGCTTCAAGACCCGGCCAGGTGTCGATCTCCAGATCGTGTCGGGCAACATAGTCGGCGATCGGTTCCGGCACCGACCCTTGTATCCCGTTGCCAATCAACGGCCCGTTGTGCTTGACCACGCCCTCCAGGGTTTCCCATGTCAAGTTGAGGCCGTCGAATTCAGCATACTTGCGTTCCAGCCGGGTGAGAATCCGTAATGTCTGGGCGTTATGATCGAAGCCGCCATAGGCCAACATGCAGGCGTTCAAGGCATCCTCGCCGCGATGCCCGAAGGGCGGATGGCCCAAATCGTGCGCCAGCGCCAGTGTTTCCGCCAGTTCTTCGTTCAGGCCCAGACATCGGCTGATCGACCGGGCGATCTGGGATACCTCCAGCGAATGGGTGAGCCGCGTCCGGTAGTGGTCGCCCTCATGCGAAACAAAAACCTGGGTCTTGTGCTTCAGACGCCGGAAAGCCGCCGAATGGACGATGCGATCCCGGTCCCGCTGGTAGACCGTCCGCGTCTCGCATTCTGGTTCGGCGACCAGACGCCCTCGGCTCAATGCTGGATCGCAGGCGTAAGTGGCATAACAGATTCCAAAGGTCTGACCAAGCGCATCGACGGTTTTCATTGCACGATCTTACGGATCTGGTCTGCGAGCAGCAATCGCACAACGGGTCGCTGACCGGCACCGACAGACCATTGACGCACCTTGTCCGGGATGATGGGATGCTGGCCTTGAATGAGAATGACGCCTGCAAACTGCCGCTGGGGCGAAGCCATGTGCCTATTGAAGAGACCGTCATGCTGACCGCCGAGATGACGACCCTGATTACCAACCATACAGCCGGCATGGTGGCAACGATCCGGGACGATGGCCTTCCGGCAGTTTCGCCCAAGGCAACCTTCGTCGTGCTCGACAAAAACCGGATCGCTTTCGGCAACATACGCTCGTCCGGCACTGTCGCGAACATCCGGAAGCGTCCGGCGGTCGAGGTTTGTTTCATTGACGTTCTGGCCCGCAAGGCCGTCAGGGTGGTTGGCGAAGCGGTCCATATTTCGAAGGCGCGAGCGGAACCGGATTTGGTCAGGGCATTCGAGCCGACCTTCGGCGACTATATCAGGCGCATGGCCGGGTTCGTCGTCATCACCTTGTCCGGCGCCGAACTCATCCTGTCGCCAGCATACGATTCAGGCATTACCGAGGCTGAACTGCGCCGCATCAACCTGGACAAGCTGAACAACATGCATGGCCCGGATCGCGAGCGGAGGAATTGACAACCCGCATATTTTCACTACCTCGGAAACAGTCGATTACAAACACGCACGTTACTCATGACCGATTCTGCCTCGACCGTTTTCGGCATCACGGAAAGCGCCGCTCAACGTGTCGCCCAGCTACGCGTGGCGGAAGGCAATGACAAGCTGATGCTGCGCGTCGCCGTAGACGGCGGCGGCTGCAACGGCTTCCAGTATCGATTTGATTTCGATGAAACGGTCAACGATGACGATACCGTTTTCGAGCGCAATGACGTCAGAGTTGTTGTGGATGAGGTCTCTCTGGAGTTCCTGAACAACGCTCAGGTGGACTACAAGCAGGAACTCATCGGCAGCTACTTCGCCATTGAGAATCCGAACGCCACCTCCAATTGCGGCTGCGGAACCAGCTTTTCGGTCGATTAAAGCGGCAACCTGGCAAGCCCCACCCAGGTCCGCACATGACCAAGATCGCTTCCTTCAATGTCAATTCCATCAGAGCGCGGATGCCCAACGTGCTTGCGTGGCTGGAAGAGTTCGGCCCGGACATCGCGCTGCTCCAGGAAATCAAGTCCACAGAGGAAACCTTCCCGCGCATGGAACTGGAGGCTGCTGGCTATAACATCGAAATCATCGGGCAGAAGAATTACAATGGTGTGGCGATCTTCTCGAAATCGCCCATGGAAGTGGCGGAAACCCATCTACCCGGCGACGATAATGACAAGGAGGCCCGCTACATCGAGGCGATCACTGAAACCGGGGCTGGTGTTCTGCGGGTGGCCAGCATCTATTTGCCCAATGGCAACCCGATTAATCCCAAACCGCGTTCCGCTTCCAATAATACCGAAGTGATCAGCAACCATCCACCCGACGGGAACCTGATCGATTCCAAATATTTCAAAAAGAAGCTGGACTGGATGGAGCGGCTTCTCGAGCATGCACAGAGCCTGCTGACGCTGGAGGAAGCTGTGGTGCTGGGCGGCGACTACAACATCATTCCGCAGAATGAAGACTGCTACGATCCCGAAGAATGGCTGCACGATGCGCTGTTCCATCGCAAAAGCCGGGGGGCCTTCCGACGGTTGTGCGCGCTGGGCTACACGGATGCATTCCGAACGTTTCACCAACAGACCGGAAAGTATACTTTCTGGGACTATACGAAACGTCGCTGGCAAAAAGACGAGGGTATCCGCATCGATCACTTGATGCTGTCGCCTCAGGCCGCTGACCGCTTGCGCGACTGTCAAATCGACCGGGAGCCCCGCGCACAGCAAAACGCTTCAGACCACACGCCGATCTGGTGCGAACTGGCGCTCTGATCCACCCGGATCCACTGCCCTGCCGTCCGGATTTTTCGGCACCCGGCGTGCCTGCCGCGTCGGCCTGTCGGAATGAGTATCGCCGACAGCCTGGGCGATCAGGGTCCAGTTGCCCAGTTCTGGCGCGCGAGCGGGCAAGCTGTTCGCTGTTATGCAGTCTGACCACGATCCGATTTTTCAGGAAAAGCGGCAGCAATTGAAACACTGTCCTGGCTTTTACCGGTCGTCGTCCAGAACTGGGGACACCTGATCGCTGCCGGAAGCGGAAGCGGTGTCTCGCGCCAACCGACACTGTTGACTCTGTCGCCTGAATATCAACCGCCTGTACAAAGACACAGTAGGGGGCATGATCCGAAGTGGATGCAGGCCGCTTTGCTTTCGCTCACACCCGACGACGATTGACAGAAACAGGCCTGACACCGAAGATGCAGCCCTTCAGTCAGGGTTGTGGCTGACCTCGGCTGCCGTCCGGCGAGGCCGGGGAGGTGCTGCCTTGGCGCCACCCACGAAGTTGCCAGCGCAGGACCTCTTTTGGTTGCTGGATAAGGACAACAGCAGGAACCGAATATCCATATCGCCGGATGTCTGGATCAACCGCATCCCAGCCTCGAAACCACGTCCCGCCTGATCGACGGCTGCATGCGCCACGAGGCCCGACGGATCCATGCGCCAATCGTTGACCGCCCATGTTCTTATCGCCCTTGCGCTCTCGTTTGGGCTGTCCATTTCGTTCTGGCTAGCCTTCGGCGTCTTCGTCCTTGCCGGCTTTATCCTTTGGTCGGTGGTCTGCGCTGCGGTTGGAGTGGGCATCGGCTATTTTCTTGCAAGAAACAACTTCCCGGTCACGGTGCTGGCCACCATCATCGCCCGGATCGCGATCTACCTGATCATGGTTGCAGCAACCTGACTGCCACAGGGTTTGATGGTCTGGCCACCTGACAGCCCTGTCATTCATTGAAGGAAAAGGACGTTTCATGCCCACCAGTGCTGCCATCCCGACAACCGATCGGCGGTCTTCTACCGGGCAGGGCACGAATGCGGAACGGGTCGGCGTTGAATTCATCGCGCTGCTCGGTCTGATGATGGGGATTACAGCGCTGTCGGTCGACATCATGCTGCCTGCGCTTCCGCAGATCGAGGAACACTACAAACTTGACAACATCAACGATCAACAGTTGGTGATTGTGAGCTACATGCTGGGCTTCGGGCTCGGTCAGTTGATCTTCGGTCCCTTCTCTGACCGGTTCGGCCGCAAACCGGTGCTATTCTTCGGCATGAGCATCTATATGGGCGCAACGATCGCGGCCGTGACGGCCGTCAACTTCGAATTGCATCTGATCGGGCGTCTGATCCAGGGGGCTGCCGGCGGCGCAGGGCGGGTCATTGCAGTCGCCATCGTACGCGACCGGTTTGCCGGCCGGGCCATGGCGCGGGTGATGTCTTTCGTGATGATGATATTCATCATGATCCCGGTCGTCGCGCCAGCGATCGGCGCCGGGCTCCTGCTTTTCGGGCCGTGGCAGTGGACCTTCTGGTTCCTGCTCGGGGTTGCGGTAATCCTGGTGGTCTGGATGTCCTTCCGCCTGGTTGAAACCCGACCAGAAGAGAAGCGGACAGCGTTGACGTTCGGCACTCTCAGATCTGCCGCCGCCGCAACAGTCACCAATCGGCAGACGCTCTGTTATATGGTAACGGTTGGCCTGACTTTGGCCCCGCTGCTGGCCTACATCGCGACATCACAGCAGATCTTCGTGGGCCTGTATCGGATTGACGCCTGGTTCCCTGTTGCCTTCGGCGGTGTTGCACTATGCACCATAGCGGCGTCCTTGACCAACGCACGTCTGGTACAGACCCAAGGCATGCGTCGCATGTCCCACGGCGCCATACTGGCGCTTCTGATCCTGGCGCTGCTGCTCTCGGTGACTGCCGTATTCGATCAGCCGCCGCTGTTCCTGCTGCTGGCGTTTCTCGGAGCGTCGTTCTTCGCGGTGAGCCTGTGTTTCCCAAATTTCAACGCGCTGGCGATGGAGCCACACGGCGCAATTGTCGGAACGGCGAGTTCCATCGTCGGGTTCACTTCAACAGTGATCGGCTCCCTGATCGGCTGGGCAATCGGCATGGCCTATGACGGGACAGTGCTTCCGCTCACTCTCGGCTTTGCCGCCTGCGCAGCCGGCAGCATCATCACTATCCTGCTTGCCGAACCGAACCGGTTCATGAAGAAAACGGTTTAGACGCTACCGTAACGCCAGCGCATGCGTTACGGGAAGACCCGGAGCAACCTTCTCTACAAATCCGCGTAGACGTGCGCTTCGCCGTGGGCCCCGGGATGGCAGACGGCACCCTTTTCTGCCGAACCGACGGTCTGGGCATAGCGCCAGATTGCACCAGACTGATAGATGTTCTTGCGCGGCTCCCAAGCCTTGCGGCGCTTCTCCATGTCGGCGACGGATAGATCGACCGAAATCCTGCCGTCCGGCGCATCAATGGTGATGATGTCGCCGTCCTTGAGCAGACCGATGGGACCACCGGCTGCCGCTTCCGGACCGATGTGGCCGACGCACAGGCCGCGGGTGCCGCCGGAGAAGCGACCGTCGGTTATCAGCGCCACATTCTCCACACCCAGGCCATAAAGCGCAGCGGTGGTGGCCAGCATTTCCCGCATGCCTGGGCCGCCCTTCGGTCCTTCGTACCGGATGACCAAACAATCGCCTTCCTTCACGTCGCCCCGGGTGACGTACTCGAAACAATCTTCCTCGCATTCGAACACCTTGGCTGAGCCGGTAAAGGTCTGGCCTTCCGGCGCAATGCCGGCGACTTTCACGAGCGCCCCCTCTGGGGCCAGATTTCCTTTCAGACCGACCACGCCACCAGTTGGCGCCAAGGCGTCCTTCACCCGGTAGATCACATCCTGGCCTTCCGGGAATGTCACGCCGGCGCAGTTCTCGGCAATCGTCCGACCGGAGACGGTGATGCAGTCGCCATGGAGATAGCCGGCGTCCAGAAGTTCCTTGATCACCACCTGCACGCCCCCGACCTCATAGAGATCCTTGGCGACGTACTTCCCGCCCGGCTTCAGGTCAGCAATATAGGGGGTCTTCTTGAATATCCCCGCCACGTCATGCAGGTCGAAATCAATACCACATTCGTTGGCAATGGCCGGCAAATGCAAGCCGGCATTGGTTGAACCTCCAGTTGCTGCCACCACGGCTGCAGCATTCTCCAACGCTTCCCTGGTCACGATATCCCGGGGGCGCAGGTTCAGCTTCAGCAGGTTCATCACCGCTTGGCCGGATTTCTCGCACATCTGGTCGCGCGATTCATAAGGTGCTGGCGCGCCTGCAGAGCCTGGCAGAGCGAGGCCGATAGCTTCTGAGACGCAAGCCATCGTGTTCGCCGTGAATTGCCCGCCACATGAACCGGCCGACGGGCAGGCTACCAATTCGAGTTCGTGCAGATCCTCATCCTGCCACTTCCCGGCGGCGTGCTGGCCAACGCCTTCGAAGATATCGACCACTGTCACGTCCTTGCCGCGGAAGCGACCCGGCAAGATCGATCCGCCGTAGATAAACACCGCCGGTACGTTCAGGCGGCACATGGCCATCATCATGCCCGGGAGGCTCTTGTCGCAGCCGGCGAGTGTGACCAGCGCATCATAGCCGTGGCCGCGCATGGTGAGTTCGACTGAATCGGCGATCACTTCGCGACTGACCAGCGACGCTTTCATTCCTTCGTGGCCCATGGCGATTCCGTCGGTCACGGTGATGGTCGCGAATTCTCGCGGCGTCCCGCGAGCCGCCGCCACACCATGCTTCACGGCCTGGGCTTGACGATGCAAGGAGATATTGCAGGGTGCTGCTTCATTCCACGCTGCCGCTACGCCGACCAGCGGCTGCTGCACTTCTTCTTCTGTAATACCCATGGCATACAGAAACGCCCGGTGTGGCGCCCGTTCCGGTCCTACCGTTGTATGCCGCGAAGGCATCTTGGACTTGTCGAAAGGCGGATTGCCATTGCCATGCATCATGATCTCGTCTCTCAAGGCTGGAGCGTTGATCGCAAGATTAGCTGTGTGGCCTGACCTGCGGCAAGCGGCCAAGGGCGCGCATCAGATGATTGCTTGCAAAAACCCTTCAGCCCTACATCTCTTGACGCCAGATCAGATGTATGCGGTCTTGCAGACGAAAGTGCCAAATCGTTGAACGATGAGCCATATTATCAAAACCAAGCCGCCCTTTGATTCTTTCCTCTCTCGCGACAAACCCTGAGTAATTATTCTTTGCCGTTTACACCGCTTGAAATCGACGCAAGTGGTAAGCTGAGGTGAGTACCGCTAGGGTCCACAATGGAATCACTTGCGGCGTCCAAATCATATCAGTACTGCCGAATTCTGGGCTGAGACAGCCAACCGTCGCCTGTGATATGCTCTCACCGTTACGGCGTTGATTGATCGCCATCATCGGCCTCCTGATCCGATATATTCTATTGGCTGTAACGCGCTCCAAATGCCTGTATGACGCCACCAGACGCGACGGTTCAACCCCTTGCATCGGTGACAACCAGCACCTTATTGCAGCAGCATCAAGTTCCAGGTGATCATGCCTTCGACACCGGCTGTCCCGGTCGACTCCGCTGCGCCTTGGCTGCCGCAATAGCTCAGTTGGTAGAGCATCTGATTTGTAATCAGGGGGTCGGGGGTTCAAGTCCCTCTTGCGGCACCATTTTCTTGCTAATAGTCATTGTTTGTCAAAAGGCCATTTCATCTGAAGACCGTGAATACCCACATTTTTCCCCACATGAAGAAACGGGATTATCGGGAGTCGATGGTTCAGGCCAGGAAGACCGACCGGCTCGTGCAGGAAGCGCGCATTTGACGACACTGGCCCCATCAGAGACATGCTGTAACGTTGTTCTTGCAATGTTCAAACAGCACGGTCCAGGCATGGACGAGAATCGCAACCGCCCGATTGCGCGGGACACCACCCATGCAATCATCATCACGCCCCTGCTGCAGGGAGTCTCATCCTGATTGACGCGCTATACTTGTCATTGGATGATCGAGAAAAGGTGCTTTTGCGGCTGGCCTGCGGCGCAACTCCGAACTCGCTCTCTTCAGAAGATCTTTCTGCTGCAGAGGCCTGGGGCCTGGGTCTGGATGTGCGGTCAGGATTCGAACGCTTCATGGGCTGGATGGTTGAAATTGCCTTCAAGCTTCCGCTGTGTGAGGAAGTCTCAGTGTCTGTTCCTGAAGTCTCGTGTGGCCTCTCAGACGTTTTCATTCAACTTTTTCATGACCACCGAGGGTTCCTTGTCAGCAGCGCGGGATGGACCCGGGGATCGCGGTTGCGGGTTTCGATGTAGTCCTCAATGGCCGCCAGGGCTTGCGCTCCGCCTGCCGCTTTCTCGTGCGCAGGGTCGCGCGAAGGATCGGTGGTTGATTCTGTGCCTATCCGGTTGTCACATACAC